>JBBQPP010000146.1:0-8040 GCA_038217255.1 Bacteroidales bacterium
GATAATATTTTGCCCGAAGTTTATGAATTCGGAAAGAAAATTACTTCCAATCCACAACTGAGAAAAACTTTTGCATTAAATGCTTTGGTTGGTTTGGACAATGCCATTTGGTTGCTTTACTCCAAAGAAAACTGGGTTAAAACTTTCGATGAAATGATTCCTTCCCAATATAAAGCGGCACTTTCTTACCAACATAAAGAAGCAGCAGCAATCCCGCTGATGGCCTATAATATTCCAATCAGCGAAATAAAAGCTGCAGTTGATGAAGGATATTTCTTTATGAAAATTAAAATTGGTCAGCCGGGAACACAGGAAGAGATGCTTGAAAAAGACAAAGCGCGTTTGTCTGCTATTCACGAAGCAATCGGAAATGTGCGGACCCAGCACACAAAAGACGGAAAACTTCCTTACTATTTTGATGCAAACGGGCGGTACGAGAAAAAGGAAACCTTATTAAAACTCATTGACCACGCCAAAAAAATTGGGGCGTTTGAACAAATCGCCATTATTGAAGAACCTTTCCCCGAAGAACTTGAAATTGATGTTTCTGATATTCCTGTGCGTTTGGCTGCCGATGAAAGCGCTCATACTGATGATGATGCAATCAAGCGCATTCAAATGGGTTATGGTGCCATCGCATTAAAAGCCATCGCAAAAACACTGAGCATGACAATGAAAATTGCACAAGCTGCTCACGACAGAAACGTACCTTGTTTTTGTGCAGACCTCACTGTAAATCCAATTTTAGTGGAGTGGAACAAAAATGTTGCTGCCAGGCTGAAACCATTTCCCGGAATGGGCAATTTGGGTTTGATTGAGAGCAATGGTCACCAGAATTATAAAAACTGGGATACGATGTTGAGTTACCATCCGCGAAAAGACGGAGCATGGGTTCAGGCTAAAAATGGTGTTTATGAATTAAATGACGAATTTTATAATACCGGCGGTGGAATTTTTGATTCAAGCGAACATTACGAGAAGATGTTTAGCCATTGAGTTAAAAAAACAGAGGCTGCCGAAAAATTCCGGACAGCCTCGTTGAAAACTAAACAGCTTGACATTCAAGATAACTTGAACTGTTTAAAATCCATACTGCTTTATTTCATTGTTTTAATTGTTTTTAAGAATCTGTTTTCAATTCTTATTTTGTTTCAACAATAACGTATTTTGTTAGTTTCCAAAATTCCTTTGGATTTTCTATTTCCAGATAAGCAATTTTATCATTTTCCTCAACCAGGGTGTAGGAATTTGCCGGGTGCTCCGAAATCAGTTTTACTTTCTTTGAGTTAAGTGGAAATTGGTTTGTATTCCTTATATCAAGTTTTGTAAAATAGTCTTGATTCAGTTTATCGTTGATAGTTAAACTTTTACCAATTCCCAAAAATCCGCTTTTTTGAGACAGGACTCCATTTTTAATAAGCTGATCATGTGTTCCTACTACAACATAAGCTTTATTGATTTCATTCTCCTTTTCGGTAATAATTTGCGATTTATCGGCAATTACCTGAGATTTTGACAAAAGACTGTCTTCTTTTTCAGCAATATTAGTTTGAAGGCTCGCAACTTGAGTATCCAATTCACTGATTTTATAATCACGTTGTTCAATTTCAGCTCTCATCTGTTGAACACTATTGTCTTGTTCCTCAATACTTTTGTTAAGCTGGGCAATCTTGTTTCTGAATGATTTGATTTCAAAACCCGAATTTTTTAGTTTTTTATCAAGTTCCTCAATTTTTTTACTGCTTTCTTCAAGCATTTCATTCATCAGTTTAATGTCGGCAACCAACATTTCTTTTTGGTTTTCCTGCCCTTCTTGTGGTTTTAAAACCATTTGATCCCTTTTATTACGCACAAAGGTTAGGTTTTCTTCAATTGTTTCAAATGTGCTTGTCATTTCGTTTACCAATGAATCACGTAATTCAATAGTTTCACTGAGATTTGCCTTTTGTTGTTTTAACTCATCAATTTGCGATGTTTTTTTCATGATAGTAATTCCTGCAATTACAACAATCAGTATTAATATCATTGCAGTAACTCCGGTCAAAATTGTTTTCTTATTAGTTTCCATAACTTTTCCTCCTAATGATAATTTTTAAATTTTTTGTTTAATCGCAGTTGTAAATCCAAATTAAAGACCAATCAGGGCACAAACCATAAAGTGCTGAATTGCAGTTGTTTGAAATTAAAAAGATTTTGAAATTATTATCAGTTTGATTGGATATTATCAAATTGGTAATTGTGAGGGGAATGAAAAATGAAAAATAGTTCAGGAAATTTATTTGTCAATTCGAAAATAGGAGAGGGCTATTATTAAATCTTGTTTAATCCTCGTTTTCTTCTTTTAACATCCGGTAAATCGTGGCAACTCCAATTTCTAATTTTTCGGCTACAAGTTTTATGTTACCATCGTATTTATCAAGGTACCTTTTCACAACTCTGATATTGTATTCCCTAAGGCTCAATTCTTTATCAATAGTTTCTTCAATGAGGGCAGCGCTCCCTAGCAATATATCCTCACTCGAAATTTCATCGTTGTCAGACAAAGTGATTGCCAACTCAATTAACGACTTTAATTCGCGGATGTTGCCTGGAAATGAGTATGAAATCAGTTTTTCAACTGTCGGTTTTGACAGTGTTTTTTGCGGGAGGTTGTTTTCGTTGCAAAATTCTTTGACAAAATGTTTTGACAGGAGAACAATGTCATTCCCCCGTTCGCGAAGCGGAGGTAATTCAATGGGAAAACCATATAGCCGATAGTATAAATCCTGCCTGAAAAACCCTTTCATGACTGAATCCTGCAGGTTTTGGTTTGTTGCGACAATTATCCGACAATCAGTTTTAACGGGTTTGTTACTGCCCACCCTCACAATCTCTTTTTCCTGCAATGCCCGTAATAACTTGGCTTGTATCGAAATATCCATTTCTGTTATTTCATCTAAGAAGAGTGTTCCGCCATGGGCTTCCTCAAATTTGCCAATTCGGCGGAAGTTGGCTCCTGTAAAAGCGCCTTTTTCGTGCCCGAATAGTTCACTTTCGGTTAATTCTTTGGGGATTGCCGCCATATTTACAGCCACAAATGGTTTTGCTGCCCGGTTTGAATTATAGTGGATAGCCTTTGCAACAAGCTCCTTTCCGGTACCTGTTTCGCCTGTTATTGAAACAGAAATATTGGTTCGGGTGGCCTTTTCAATCAAAGCAAAGATATTTTTTGTGGCACTGCTGTTTCCAATTATTGTATTCTGGTAACTGTATTTCTTTTGTACCTCGGTGCGTAGAGATACAATTTCTCTTTTTAAACTGACACCGTTGCGGATGTTTTGTATCGTATTTAAAAGTCTCTCCCTAATGTCTTTTGACTTCACAATATAATCATATGCTCCGTATTTCAGGAGTTCAACAACCACATCAATTTCGTCCTGCTCTGAAATTAATATTACCTGGATTTCTTCGTTTTCGGCTTTAATTCTTTTCAGCACTTCAAGGCCCTGCAAGTCGGGAAGCTGATAGTCGAGTGTTATCACGTCGGGGTTTTTATTCAGGTTGCTGAGGCAATCTTTCCCGTTGGTAAACGATTCGATTTCATAGTCAGGGTTCAGTGAAAGGTTATGTACAAGTAACCTGTTGTACCATTCATCATCTTCAACAACAAATATTTTAAATGGTTTCTCATTCATAATTAAGACATTTCAAAAACTTCACTAAAAACTTTTTTGCGATTTGAAAGATAAGAATTTATAAACATTTATCATAATAGGATGGCTTATGTTTTTAGATCATTCAAATGTAATTTTAGTGTTTTATTTATTTCTTCAATCTCAGTTTTTATTTCCTGAAAAACAGGTTCAATCGTTTGAATTTCAGCAGATTGTTTTGATATTTTTTCAAGAAGTTTAATATTTTCATATAAATGGTTGGCTCCAATGTGTTTAACAGGTGCAGCCATTTTGTGCGCATTTTCAGAAATTCCGTTCTTTTTCCCATTTTTAATGGCACCCTCAATCATTGAAATTCCCGTTTCCATTGATTTTATAAAAAGATGGATCATTTCTGAAAGGAATTTTTCGTCATTGCCGGCAAGGCGGCGGAGTTCCAAAATATCAACCGATTGTTTTGGATTTGTCGCCTGTTCGCTGATTATTTTCTCCTCAATCAGTGAGTTCATTGTTTCAAAAAGGTCTTTCTCAGAATAGGGTTTGAACAGAAATCCTTTCATTCCGGCATCAAAACTATCCTGTTGATCTATCTTATCGGTTGCGGCAGTAACTGCAATTATTTTTATGTTGGGGTTACATCGCACTATTTCTTTTGCGGCTTCAATACCATTCATTTCGGGCATATTAATATCCATTAAAACAATATTAAATTGTTCGTTGCATGTGGCATTTATAGCTTCGTTCCCATTCATTACTTCCTTATACTTTACGTTCCATTTTTGTAAAATGTTTTTTAATAAAAACCGGTTATATTCTTCGTCATCGGCAATCAACACGTAAAGGTGTTTAAATGATTCAGGAATTTCGGGAATTTCGCTTGTTTCCGGTCCATGTTCCGTTTGTTCACCTTTCGGGTAAGATAAGTTTACAGTAACATTTGTGCCAAACCCCTGAATACTTTCAAGCTTTATTTTACCCCCTTGAAGTTCAACTAGCTTTTTTACAATTGCGAGGCCAAGGCCGGTGCCGTGGTATTTTTTACCTGTCCGATCCTCAATTTGAACATATTCATCAAAAACAACATTTAGTTTTTTTTCTTCTATTCCAATTCCAGTGTCAATAATTTGTATTTGAAGTTCAACTTTATGGTTGCTTTTTTCCGAACACGTAACCTTTATAATGACTTCCCCCTCTTTGGTAAACTTAATTGCATTACCTGTGAGATTTATCATAATTTGTTTTAAATGAAGCGGATCGCCAACCAGGATCATGTGATATTCACATTCCCAGTCTAATTTCAGTGCAATACCTTTGTCGGTTGCTTCATATTTAAAAAGTTTGTACACTTCCTCAATAATTGCATAAGGAGAAAAACTTTCGGAATTGGGTATTAATTTCCCTGATTGGATTTTGGAGAAATCAAGTGTATCATTTACAATTCTTTTCAGGTGTGCTGCCGATTTGAAAATGATTGTCATCATTTCAGCAATATTGCTATCAAGTTTTTTCTGGAGTACCTGTTCTGTTAAACCATAAATTGCGTTTACAGGTGTTCGCAGTTCATGGCTGACATTGGCTGCAAATTGTTCCTTTGCGTGGGCAAGTGTTTCGGCTTTTTCGCGCGCATTGGTAAGTGCCCGCTGCACAGCCCGTGCTTTTCTCAGGTAATTGAACAGTACAAAAAGCGCAATAAATAAAAGCAAAACGGCAGAAACTACGAACTGGCCGAGCCTTTTATATGTATCTTCGGCTAAATGGTCGGCCTCGGCGGTTTTTTGCAACAGTGCATTTTCGTCCCTTGTTTCTGCCTCGCTGATCAATACAGTTATTTTCTTGCTGAGAACTACGTTTTTTTCAATCAACTGCGTTTCCTGCACATTTTTGTTTTTGCTGTTTCTATAAATCTCCCACTCAAGTTTTTGTATCTTCTTTTTAATTGTTTTCCGTTCGATAGATGAACCCGAAATAGTTGAATCAACGCTGTCCTTCAAATTATCAGGAATAATTTGTGCAACACCTTCATTTTTGGTATCCATGGAAATGGTATCTGTTTTCTTTTCTTCGAGATTAGAATACAGTTTTGAAAATGCCGGGAAAATTCCCTTTTTTGAAAGGTGGATATTTAGTATTTCATTCCACAAATCAAGTTTTTCCTGCGACAATTTTGAAATGGAATCAATCAACATTAAATCATATTTATTTTCCACCTTGAAACCGGCAATGGTTTTAAGGTTTTTAGAGATATCATCTTCATGTGCATAAAATACTTCAAGCACATCATAATTATTTGTTAAAGCATAAAGCCGAACAGTGTTTTCAACTGCATTCAAATCAGAGTCAATTTCCTTGATAACAAAAATTTTATTGTCGGGATAGGTTACCAACTGAATATAATTAACGATTTTCGAAAGGCTTTGATATGAAAAATAGCCAATGGTAACCACAACAATTCCGATAATTATTGCAAGCAAAGTTATTTGTATTTCTATCCTGAATTTCGACATTTCAATTTAAGCCCATATTTTGGTATTTTAAACGGTAAAACACCCGGATTGTTCCGAATTGATGTATTCAATTTAACCAAACTGCTATTTACAAAAAACATTGCTGGTAACTTAAAATTTGCTTGTATGTTTTATTTATCGAATCAACATATTAATTTTAGGTTACTGTTCGGGAGTAAATATACATCGAGTTATTAACACTTGATTTTTAATTAAATTATTTAAAATATGATAGAACCAACTACAAAAAAAAGAATTTTGTAGTTGAAATGGAATCAAAAGAAGAATACATAACCCTTCGAAGATCAGAATATGAGTTTCTTGTAAATACCGTAAAAGAGTTACAACAAGAGGCAATAAATTTACGTGGCCGGGTGAAAGAATTGGAAGGGATGTTATCAAAGACCAGTAACAATAGTCATCAGCCACCCAGCAGCGATGGTTATCAGAAAGGCATAAAAAACAGTAGGGAAAAAAGCGACAAGAAACAAGGGGCACAGTTTGGTCATGAAGGCAAAACATTGAAAACAGTAATTTTAACTAAAGATTAACTTGATAATGGGGAAAGTAAAACTATTTAAGCGAAAAGAATGTAAGGTTTTAACCTGGCAGGGACGGATTCTTTTGTTAATAGTTCTAATCTTGATTTTTGCAGGCTTTTTAAAATTTATCCCTGTTTTTTTGAGTGTCAATAAACCCATTGGCGGAAACATTCTGGTTCTTGATGGCCAAATGCCTGATTTTTCAATAAAAGAAGCCATTTCTATTTTTAATGACGGAGGTTATGATTTAGTTATTGCCACTGGTGGAAAATTACAAACCGGATACTTTATTGCCGGATATAAAACAATGGCTGAATTAACTGCTGCTTCTTTTCTAAATATGGGATTTGACCAGAAAAAAATTGTTGCCATTCCTGGTGGTGAATACAAACGTGACCGGACATATAATTCGGCTTTGTCTTTAAAAAAGTGGATTAAGGAAAACAACATTAACGTCAAAAAAATGGATGTTCTTGCAGTAGGGAGTCATGCACGCCGCAGCAGATTTCTATTCAAAAAAGCAATGAAAAACGAATATGAGGTTGGTATTATTTCTGTAAAAGATCCAGATTATAATCCTGACAACTGGTGGAGAACCAGTATCGGTGTCCGCACTGTACTGAGTGAGACAATTGCTTTTTTTTATGTTTTACTTTTTTTTAACGATTAGCGTTTGTAAAATCCCTTGTCACTTTTCTTTATTTTCAACACAAGGAGCAGTGTGGATAAATTTTTTGTTTGCACCTGTCAGTTTAATTAAGGAAATAAACATCAATAAAACTCTTCTTTGCTTTTGGCAAAAGTGACAATGCCATCAAAATCGGGCAGCGATGCAAACGCAGCTAAAACAACCGGAACTCCAACGGATAAATATTCGATGATTTTAAGTGGATAAATATTTTTAGTATAATCGTTGCACAAATAGGGTATTAATCCAACATCGCAATCTTTGAGTAAAGCAGGAACTTCGCGAGCTTTTGCCGGAGGGAAGGATTTTACATTTGAATATTTGGCCAGTTGTTCGGCCACTTTCGTATTCAGTTGTTCGGCTACAAACTCAAACTCATAATCACTCCACTTTTGCACCGAGTATTCTACGGTTTACAGATCGAAGCAGTGATCGAAGCTTACAATGTATCCATTTTTTTTTGCGTTTTACCAATCGTGGTTCGTTCCTGGCAAAATGATTAAAGAGTTTGAAGTTGACCCCGCTTTTTGCGACTTTAACATCAGGGCATAAATGTTTCATTGACTCCGCCAAATATTCAGAAGTTACAATTAACCTACCTGCTTTTCGGGCCAGTTCCTGGTCGACTTTTTCAGCACGTATTCCTTAGCGTT
>JBBQPP010000147.1:0-8040 GCA_038217255.1 Bacteroidales bacterium
AAATCTTTGTAGAATACATATTAATCCGAGGTAAAAAAGGTGCAGAGCACCGAAATATAAAATGAATACCGAGTTTTTCAGCAAGCCCTATTTAAAAAGCAAAAACAATTTGCAGCATCTCTGCACAAATTGTATCCCGATTATTATCAGCGATTTATTTGGTGGTTTTCATTTTAGTGGATATTATATAAAGAGCACATATAGAGTTGGTTAATTTGGATTTTAGTAGAATTAAATATGGCGGTATTTTTTCATTATTAATTAATAAGGTAATAAGGTTGGTTTTCTACTGTTAGAATTTATATATTGTTGTTTAAAGTTTGACCGCACTCCGAAAAGTCAATTACCCTTTAAAAGTAATACCCAAAAGAGTGATATCATCTGACTGCGGCGCACCGGCAACAAAATCATTAACATCGGTAAAAGATTTTTTAATAATGGTCTCAACAGGGAGGTTCAGGTTATCGTTCATGAAATTTGTAAATCTGTCTTCGCCATAAGCTTTTTCCTGCAGGTTGAAGGCCTCAACAACTCCGTCAGTATATAGCAAAAGCTTGTCTCCATTTTTCATTTGTATCTTTTTCGACTGGAAACTAAAATCTTCAATAACACCAAGCGCCAGGCCATCTGTCATTTCAACTTTGCTTATTCCGTTAGCCGAAAGGATGAAAGGGGGATTGTGGCCGGCATTCACATAATCAACCTCGCCGGTTTGTATATTCAATATTCCGTAAAAAACGGTTACAAACATAGAGGAAACACTTTCTTTACAGAGCAGGTTGTTTGCGTATCGCATGCATTCACTTACCGAATCGCCTTTAAGTCCGGTAGCACGAATAAGTGTGCGACTGACCGCCATAAAAAAGGCAGCTGAAATTCCTTTACCGGAAACATCGCCAATAACAAATCCAAGCCTGTGGTCATCAATTAGGAAAAAATCATAGAAATCTCCCCCAACTTCTTTGGCTGCAACCATTGAGGCATAAATATCAAAATTTTGTTCATCGGGAAACGGAGGGAACTTTTTTGGCAAAATAGCCTGTTGGATTTCACGGGATATGTAGAGGTCATTTTGTATCGAAATCAGTTGGTCATGTTCGTTTATCCAGTGCCGTATGGCCAAAATTTCTTCGCGGGTTTTATTAATGGTTATTTCAAGATCATCAAAATTAACCGGTTTGGTAATAAAATCAAAAGCCCCCCGGTTCATGGCTGTCCTAATATTGTCCATATCGCCATAGGCTGATATAATAACCGTTTTTAATCCAGGTCTTTTTAGTTCCTTTAACCTCGTAAGTAAGGTCAACCCATCCATTTCGGGCATGTTAATATCAGTAAGAATAATACCTATATCAGGAAATTCAACAATTTTTTCAAGTGCCTCCACCCCGTTGGAAGCAAATTCAAAATCAAATGAATTTTCACGTATATGCCGGCGGAATTTCTGCCGGATCATCGGTTCCATATCTGGTTCATCATCTACCACCAGTATTTTTACCCCGTTCTGTGAAAATTGATTCATTTTGCTGTTTTTAATTCTGTCAGGTTAACGGAACAAACAAACCTAAAATCATTATGATCAAGAAATCTTAGCACTTGTCGTCTTTTTCCTTACAATCTGAAAACAACTTTCCTTTCTGTTTGTTTAAAAAAATAACATAAATAAGGGGTAATTAAAAGAAACATTGGTAATTTTGGTATAGATGCTCATATTAAACATAATCTCCCTTAGTGTCTGAATGTTAACTGATTTGAAGGATATGCTGAAAAAACAGTGATAGTTCCCAAAGGGTTTAAAAAAACGAGTTAAAATGCAAATAACAATTTACGTCAAATAATTATTTTAAAAACTTATGCAAATGAAAAATCATGTAACCAGGAGTTTTCTTACTTTTAGTATCGCACTAATTCTAATTGCCGGTTGTAATAACTCTAAAAAAACAAAGGTAGAAAAAGGCACAACCTCAAGTGGACAACAAGCATCTGTTGAAGTTGAAGTTTTTGATGCTATAAAAGTAAAGGATCAAATAGTTGAAACAATTCGCAAAATGCCCAGTGAAAAGGAAATTGCCACACTGCTGAATGAAGCAGGGGCTTCCTATATCTTCGATTTAACAGTTCCGGCAGAGCAGGCTGAAAAGCTGTTGACCGAAGCAGATCAAAGCTTTGGATTAGGTCTTTATTCTTTTGATTTGCTCTATGCCACCGTTTATAACCGTGGTGATGCAGCGGCTGAAATCAGTCAGGTTTCTGAGGATATAATTGACAAACTCGGACTAAGAGCCGAACTAATTTCATCAAAAAACTATCTGGGGAGGATCAAAACAAATTCCGACAACAAAGATTCGCTTGATTACCTTGTTACCCAGGATCTTAACTATTTTCATCAGCAAATGTCATCAGGCGATCAGCCCGATGTTTATGCTCTATCGGTTATTGGCTCCAATGTTGAAGCTTTGTATATTTTAAGCCAAAGCACTTTGCTGGCAAAAAACAATGCAAAAATGCTCGATATCATGAGCAAACAAAATGAAAGGGTAAACCTGGTATTTACATTGCTTGAAATTATGTCGGAAGATGAAAACATCAAACCATACTACGATCAATTTAAGCCTGTTGTCACCATTTTCGAAGAAAATCCGAAAATTACGGAAAAGGAACTTGCACAAATTGGCCCATTAATGGAAGCGGTAAGGAAAAATATATTAAAATAATATCCGAAATCCGGGAATCATCAGGTTGATGACCCGGATTTTTCAATTTTCTTCTTTAACTTATTATTAATGAACGAGATTACACTCAATGCCCTAATTAATTTATTTGCATTATTCTCGGCCATAAGTGAATCGAAGAAAGAGGAAGCCATCCGGAATTTTTCATTGTACCTGCATGACCATTTTGGTATTTCTGATGATAACGATTACCTGAGACTCTTTGAAGAGTTGCTCGACATTTACGGAGTTGATGGTGAACCTTCCATCCCGGTTGACATGGTTCAGCAAGCTTATAATGTTAGCTCCAACATTAAAAGCTTGCTAACAAAAGATGAACAGGTTTTGGTTTTTTTGCGATTTCTGGAGCTTATTAAAACAGGTAATCAATCGAAAGCTCAAGTGCTTTTTGACACGCTGGCAAATGTATTTGAAATCGATGAAACTGAGGTCGATAAATTTACGGCCTTCATATTTTACCCTTCAAACAACAGTATTAACTCCCCCGATTTTTTGTTAATCGACGGGAATGAAAATCCTGGCAAAAATAAATACAGGCATATTTTTGAAAAAAAGTTCGATGGTGAACTGCTTTTTTTACGCTGTTCATTAATCGGACACTATATTTTTATTTTTCATGGTAACGAATATCTCACCATTGAAGGAAACCCCGTAATTCCAGGACGTTTTTATGCTTTCAAAGAAGGGAGCATAATACGTGGACCAAGGTTTTCGCCTGTTTATTTTACCGATATTGCATCCGGTTTTGTTGATGAGGAACTAAGCCCACCGTTTGTTTTTTCGGGCGAGGAAATTGAATTTAAATTCAAAAACAGCAATAACGGCTTACATCGGTTTTCTTTCAGCGAAAAGTCCAGCCAGCTTATTGCCATTATGGGCGGAAGCGGGGTTGGAAAATCAACTTTGCTAAATATACTTAATGGAAATATACCGGTTCAGCACGGAAAAGTAAAAATCAACGGGGTTGATATCTACGAGCACAAACGGGAAACAGAAGGATTGATAGGTTATGTACCACAGGATGATCTTTTATTTGAAGATCTTACCGTTTGGGAAAACCTTTTTTTTAATGCTTCTCTTTGCTTCGATCAGCTTTCGCCTTCGGCTATCGGCGAAAAAGTGGAAAAGGTATTGCACGAACTCGAACTTTATTCGTTTAAGGATTTAAAAGTTGGCAGCCCCTTAAAAAAAATCATTAGCGGGGGCCAGCGAAAAAGGCTGAATGTAGCGCTTGAACTAATAAGAGAACCGGCTATTCTTTTTGTTGATGAACCTACTTCCGGGTTATCGTCCACCGATTCTGAGAAAGTAATACTTTTGCTAAAACAGCAGGCACGCAAAGGCAAACTTATCATAATAAACATTCATCAACCCTCATCGGCGATTTTTAAACTATTCGACAAGTTGTGGATCATGGATTCGGGAGGCAGGCCCATTTACACCGGGAATCCTCTCGACGGTATAATCTATTTTAAACGGGAAGTAAACCATGTAAATGCCGAAATGTGCGAGTGTTTGTTTTGCGGAAATGTAAACCCCGAGCAGGTACTCGAAATTGTTGAAACAAAAAAAATAGATAATTCGGGAAACTTTCTGCCGGAACGTCGTTTTGCACCTGAGTACTGGTACACGCAGTTCCGAAAAAATGTGAAAATAAAAAATGAGGAAATTCCGGTTTTAGACATCGGGTTACCACCAAAAGGTTCAAAAAAACCGGGATTGTTAAAACAGTTCCATATTTTTTTCGAACGGAATTTAAAAATAAAATTTTCTGACAAACAATACTTCTTTATCAACTTGCTCGAAGCCCCGATACTTGCAGTAATTGTTGGATATTTTACCCGTTTTTCTGAGGGAAATGAATATATCTTTTTCGAGAATAAAAGTTTAATCTCATATCTTTTCATGTCGGTTGTTGTGGTATTGTTTATGGGAATGAGCGTAAGTGCCGAGGAAATTATAAAAGACCGAAAAATTCTGCAGCGCGAATCGTTTCTTAACCTGAGTCGCTTCAGCTACCTGAATTCAAAAATCGTTTTTCTGGTGCTGCTTTCAGCGCTGCAAACGTTCAGTTTTGTTTTTATAGGAAATCTCATTCTGGGCATTCATCATATGACCGCAGCTTACTGGCTCATCCTTTTTTCTTTGGCAGTTTTTTCAAATCTTTTAGGATTGAATATATCTTCGGCATTTGATTCGGTTGTGGCCATCTATATTCTTGTTCCGTTGTTGCTGATACCGCAAATCCTGCTTTGTGGTGTAATTGTGAAATTCGACGATTTGCAAAATAAAAACACAGTGAAAGATGCCGTGCCGATAACTGGGGAAATCATGGCATCGCGCTGGGCTTTTGAAGCACTTGCAGTTGAACAGTTTAAGGAGAACAGGTACATGGCCCATTTTTTTGATATGGAAAAAGAAATGGCACAGGCCTACTTTCGTTCCGATATTCTGACAAGCGAACTAATCGGGCAAATTGACCTGGTTGAAGGAAGGACAAGACTTAACAAACCTGCAAATGAAATTTCGCCAAAATTAAGAATCATTAAAAATGAAATTGAAAAACTGGATAATGAAAAAAATCTGCCTGAATTTATGTTTACCGGGAGTTTAGTCCCCGGAAAATTCAATTACGAAATTGCAGAACTTGCAAAATCGCACCTTCGCCAATTGAAAGACTTTCATAATAAACGCTACCAAAAATTTAAAAGTGAAAAAGACAGGTTAATTAACCGGTTAAATAAAGAAAACGTTGATGAGTTCCTGTACAACCAGAAAATGAAATACCAAAATAAATCGCTGAAAGTTCTGGTGCTTAATTCTGATACAAAAGAATTTTACCGCGAAACACCTGACGGTTATATACAAAAAATTGCCCCTATATATAAAGAACCCGATTTTACCAATGGCAGGGCTCATTTCCTGGCTTCAGAAAAAAATGTATTTGGCTATACCATCGATACATTTATTTTTAACCTGGGAGTTATATGGCTGATGAGTGCATTTTTATACCTGGCACTTTATTACAACTGGCTGAGAAAAATACTGGATGCACCGGCTCAGTTTAAAATTCTAAAGAAAACCAAAAGAAATTCGATAGATAAAAGTCGGTGAAAGAATTAATTGTACTAAAAAGTAATTATTAAAAGTTTCTTTTAAAATGGGAAACCGGAGAAATCAGCATTTCGTTATTGAAAACCAGATTGGAGAACTGCCCGATTTGGCCGGGAAAATTGAAAAACTTGCACAGAATTGGAAGTTGTCGCCTGCACTGGCAATGAATATTAACCTGGCTATTGAAGAAGCCTTTTCCAACATTGTGTTTTATGCTTATAAAGATAAGGACAAGCACGAAATCAAAATTTCAGTTTCATTAAATAATAAAAGGCTCACTATCGAAATAACAGATGACGGCATTCCATTCAATCCCTTATCACAGAAACCACCCGATACCGCGTTACCAGCTGATGAAAGGCCTATTGGGGGGCTGGGAATTTTTCTTATTTCGCAAATCATGGATGAAATGCATTATGACAGAAAAGAAAATCGGAATATTTTGACATTAAACAAAAGTATTTGATATGGATATTAAAAAAGACAAAATTGGAATTTTTTCCGTGCTGAAAATCAAAGGAAGAATTGACACCATCCACTCCATTGATTTAGAAACTGAAGTTAACCGGGTTTTCAATAGTGGAGAGAAAAATCTGATATTCAATTGCAGCGAAATGAATTACATCAGCAGTTCCGGATTAAGGGTATTCCTTGTTGCACAAAAAAAAGCAATTTTATTGGAAGGAAAACTTGCCCTGTGTAATTTGCAACCTGGCATTCAGGAAATATTCAGGATTTCAGGATTTTCGAATTTATTCAGAATTTTTGACACGCAGGAAGAAGCTATTGAAAAACAATAACTTATACCATGAAAATAAAAATGGTTTTTCATTCTTCAATATAGTGTGAAAATAGCTTTTGTTTGCATTACCTGAATATATTTAAATGATTTAACCAGTTCTCACTATACTAAACTTAAACCGTTATAATTTTAATATTATGCAAATTTCTTTCGTTCCATTTATAATTAGTCTCCTGCTTTCACAGCGTTTATTCAGTTTTTCAAAAATAAACAACCATCAGCAGTGGATAAAATTATTCAGATATGCGAGGTTTTTTGCCATATTCCTTTTTGCGGCTGAAATCATTCTTTCAGCTTCAAATACCACCCGGTGGATTTGGCATATTTTATTGATTTCACTTGTTCTTTTTGCTTTTCAACAAAAAGAAATGCGTTCGCTGCGCATGTATTTATCGGCAATTGCACCATATGTTCTGGTTTCGCTTTTGCGCGATTTAACCGAAGTTTTAATAAGTGATTTTTACAAGCGGTGGAACAATTATTTCGATAACGCCGTAATGCTCGCGGTTATCTGGCTGGTGGCAATTCTTTTTAGCCAGTACAGGGAAAGAAAAGCAACCGAAAAAGAACGATTAAAAAGAATAAAGGAGGATGAGATTAACAGGGCCATCGCCATTCGAAAAGTTGAACTGGAAGGATTGGTTGCAGAACGAACAACTGAACTTACAAAACAGAAAGAGGAATTGCAGCATACACTAAACGAATTGCGCAGCACGCAAGACCAACTCATCCATTCTGAAAAAATGGCTTCATTGGGTGAACTCACTGCCGGAATTGCCCATGAAATTCAGAATCCGTTAAACTTTGTCAATAATTTTTCAGAAATTAATACCGAGTTGATTTCGGAGTTGGAAGATGAGCGACAAAAAGAAATCCGGGATTTTGAAAATGAGTTTGAAATTCTTAAAGACATTAAAGAAAACGAACAAAAGATAAACCACCACGGAAAACGTGCCGATGCCATTGTAAAGGGAATGCTTCAGCACTCGCGAACTTCAACCGGACATAAAGAACCAACCGACATCAACGCACTCGCCGATGAATACTTACGCCTCTCCTACCATGGATTGCGGGCAAAAGACAAATCGTTTAATTCTGATTTCAAAACAGAGTTTGACGAATCACTTCCAAAAATAAATGTAATTCCACAGGATATTGGAAGGGTACTATTGAATTTGATAAATAATGCTTTTTATGCAGTAAAAGCCCCCCAAACACAAGCCCCCCCGCCCCCCGAAGGGGGGAGCCAAGAAAGCGACACTGATTATAAACCACTAGTGATTGTTAGAACTTCTTACCTCCCCCCTTCGGAGCCTGTCCCGATAAATCGGGAGGGAATGAGGGGAGCTTTGACCGGGGGGGCGGTCTTGGTTTCTGTTTCCGACAACGGTC
>JBBQPP010000148.1:0-8037 GCA_038217255.1 Bacteroidales bacterium
GCAGCTCCGCCACCCGATGAACCGTCCGGTTTTTTAAATAAAGATGTCGATGTAATCTGAGCCCAAGGAGATTTTACCATTCATTCTATGGAAGCACAAGGGGTCGCATTTAATTATATCGGAAATGAATTGCATCCATCTCTGATCTTAACTTCATATAAACCTATTACAAATTGCGGTTATATTAACCTATTGCATGGTCGGAAAGCCAATAAACAAAACACCAATTTCGGATATCCGTTTGGTGCAGATTTTTAGCTATACTTTTTTAAAATCCTTGAATGGATTTGTTTGAATTGAAAAACCCGATTCATTGGCAAGGGGATCGGGTGTTTTTATAGCTCAGGGAAGCTATTAACGAGGCATGACTTTTTTTGATATTTTTGTAAATGTGGAAGTAACATTACAATATTGATTAAAGGTAGTTTAAAGATGATTTTTTATGTACGTGTAACTGTCAGATATATAATGTTTTATAATATTGGCAAACTGGTCTCCAAAACCAGGTGTCGGGAGTTCGAGTCTCTCCTCCCGTGCAAAACGAAAAAGGTCTTACGAAAGTGAGACCTTTTTTTTGATATAACTTTCCGATTCTTTATTTGTTATTCCTTATTTCATATTCTTTTCGGTATTTTCAACCCCAAAATTAAACCCATGAATGTTGATGTTTTTATCCCTTGTTTTATAGACCAGTTTTATCCTGAAACTGCTTTTAACTTTATTAAAGTTTTAGAAAAAGTTGGATGTAAAGTGAGTTACAACCCAGATCAAACGTGTTGTGGTCAGCCTTCCTTTAACAGTGGATACTGGAAAGAAACCAAAACACTTGCGGTTAAATTTATAGATGATTTTGAAAAAGCAGATGTAATTGTTGCCCCATCGGCATCGTGTACCGGATTTATTAAGAATTACTACAGTAAGATTTTTGCTGAAGATCAGGTTTTGCTAGGAAAAACCAACGAATTGACACCACGTATTTTTGAATTCTCAGATTTTCTTGTCAATCAGTTAAAAAAGGTTAAACTTAACTCTTTGTTTAATCATCGGGTCACTTTTCACGATTCATGTGCGGGTTTGCGAGAGTATGGAATTAAAACGGAACCAAGAATTCTACTTCAAAATGTACAAGGCTTGGATTTGGTGGAAATGGAAAAATTAGAAACATGCTGTGGATTTGGTGGGACATTTTCAGCAAAATTCCATTCAATATCTACCGCAATGACAGAACAAAAAGTGGAACATGCAATGAAAACAGGTGCGGAATACATTGTATCAACTGAAGCCTCGTGTTTAATGAATATTGAAGCTTACATTAAAAAACAGAAGTTACCTATAAAAACGATTCACTTGGTTGATGTTTTGGCTTCTGGTATATAGCTAATTCACTTTGTTACTGCCTTCCGTTTCTATTCTTCCTGCTTCCTAAAAAATTTGCATTTTATGCAGTTTTCTGTATCTTCCCGTTAGTGCCAGTAACTCATTGTGGTTGCCTTGTTCAACAATTTCGCCTTTGTGGAGTACGCAAATCATATCGGCATTTTTAATAGTTGACAAACGGTGAGCAATAACCAATGATGTGCGGTTTTTCATTAAATTGGTCAAAGCTTCCTGTACCAGTTTTTCCGATTCTGTGTCTAAGGCTGAAGTTGCTTCATCCAAAATTAAAATTGGCGGGTTGCTTAATACCGCGCGGGCAATTGAAATTCGCTGTTTTTGCCCCCCTGAAAGTTTGTCGCCGCGGTCACCAATTCTTGTTTGGTACCCTGCTTCGGTTTCGACAATAAAATTATGGGCATTTGCTATTTTTGCTGCCCTCATCACTTCTTCCATGCTTGCATTTTCCATTCCGAAAGCGATATTGTTAAAGATAGTGTCGTTAAACAATATTGGTTCCTGGTTCACATTTCCAATCAGGTGTCGTAAACTTTTCATTTTCATATCGCGAATATCCAATCCATCAATTGTAATCCGTCCACCAATAACATCCCAAAAACGCGGTAAAAGGTCAACCATTGTAGTTTTGCCACTGCCCGATTGACCTACGAGTGCAATTGTTTTCCCCTTTTCTATGGTCAACGAAACATTATTTAAAACAGGTGCTGAATTGTATGCAAATGAAACATTCTCGAAGACAATTTGATTTTCGAATTTGGTAATTTCAATAGCATCGGGTTTGTCAGAAATATTTGATTTGGCTAATAAAATTTTGTCGATCCTTTCCATAGAAGCCAATCCTTTTTCAACGCTGTAAAGGGCAGTTGAAAAGGCTTTTGCAGGATTGATGATATTGTAGAAAAATGCCAGATAACCGATGAAGGCTGCGGCATTTAATGTGCTTTCGTTGTTCAGAATCAATTTTCCGCCATACCACATCACAATCATAATTACGCTGGTACCCAAAAATTCGCTAACAGGTTGTGCCAAAAAACGCCGCCACATTAGTCGGTTCATTGTGAAAAAATAGGATTGGTTTTCGGCTTCAAACCTTTTTGTTGCACTTTCTTCAGCATTAAATGATTTTATAACACGCAAACCTGAAAGGTCTTCTTCTATTAGCGATAAAATATCCCCCATTTTATTCTGCCCAATACGTGATTCCTTTTTCAAGCTGCGCCCAATTCGCCCAATTATAAAACCCGCTATAGGGAACATCACAAAAACAAAAATTGTTAAACTCCAGCTCATATAAGCCATAACGCCAACGGAAATAACGATCAGGATGGGGTTTTTGATCATCATGTCAAGAGAGTTCATTATTGAGTTTTCCACTTCGGCTACATCGCCGGTCATTCGTGCCATGATATCGCCTTTTCTTTCTTCCGAAAAATAACCCAACGGAAGCCTCAATATCTTTTTATAAATCAAAATCCTGATGTCGCGCACAACGCCATTCCTGATTTCAATCATTTCATAATTAGAAAGATAGGTGAATAACACCTTCAGAAAAACCATGATGACAATGAAAATTCCAATATAAACTAACGCCCGTTCATGACCAAATTGGGCAATTACTTTACTGATGTAGAAATTGAAATTGGTGAGAAGGGAATCCAAAGAAAACCCCCACGGTACTTGCTCTGTAATCAATTCTTTTGAACCAAAAAGTATTTCTAAGGCAGGAATGAGCAGTCCAAAGGAAAATGCGCCAAAAACCGCACTTAAAATATTATAAAAGACGTTTAAAAACAATTCCTTTCTATAAGGAGGAATAAAACGTCGGAGCAGTTTCAGGAAATCTTTCATTGATTAAAAATTAGTATGAAGACCGAAGACCGGAGGGCGAAGAAGAAAAATGAAAAAACTTGTTGTGATTTTGTATTTCATGCTTTGTGCCCGTTTTGTACTCAAGAATTACTTAAAAAATTCCGGTGTAATTTTGTGGTGTAATTTGTTTCAGCTCCTTTTTAATTGTTTCAGAAACGTTCAAGCCATCAATAAAATTGTGAATCGATAATTTGTTCATCACGTTATTATTCCTGGTTAAATCCTTCAAAGCTTCGTATGGATTGGGGAAAAATTCGCGGCGCAAAATGGTTTGAATGGCCTCTGCAACTACCGCCCAATTTTCTTCCAAATCATTTTCAATAGCCGGTTTGTTTAGCAATAATTTATTCAACCCTTTTATTGTAGATTTTATTGCAATTACCGTGTGTCCAAAGGGAACGCCAATAAAACGGGTTACAGTTGAATCGGTTAAATCACGCTGCAACCTCGATACCGGTAGTTTTGAAGAAAGCTGCTCAAAACCCGCATTTGCAATCCCAATGTTTCCTTCCGAATTTTCAAAATCGATAGGATTTACTTTGTGTGGCATAGTTGACGACCCCACTTCGCCTTTTTTTATTTTTTGTTTGAAATAGCCCATCGAAATATACATCCAGAAATCACGGTCGAGATCGAGGATGATATTGTTGATTCGTTTCAGTGCATCGAAAATGGCGCTATAATTATCATAGTGTGCAATTTGTGTGGTGTAACGCGAGCGTTCCAATCCCAGGTTTTCTTTACAGAATTTGTCAGCAAATTGTTCCCAGTTAATTTGTGGGTAGGCAACTAAATGTGCATTGAAATTTCCAGTGGCACCACCAAACTTGGCATGGCAGGGTAGGGCGCGCAACTGTATTAATTGAATTTCGATTCGTTCAATAAAAACCTGAATTTCTTTCCCCAGTTTTGTTGGCGATGCAGGTTGACCATGTGTTTTTGCCAACATTGGAATGTTTTTCCAATCCGCAGCTAAATCTTTCAATTTGATAAGCAATTCCTCAATCAGTGGATAGTATTCATTTTTTAAAGCATCTTGAATTGACTTTGGAACGGCAGTATTATTTGCATCCTGCGAAGTGAGTGCAAAATGAATAAACTCTTTATATTTTGCCAGTCCAAGTTTTTCAAACTCTTCTTTGATAAAATATTCAACCGCCTTCACATCGTGGTTGGTCACATTTTCAATTTCTTTAATGCGGACTGCATTTTCCAAAGAAAAATTTTCGGTGATTTTTCGAAGCCCTGCAATTTGATTGGCACTGATTTCGGATAGCTGAGGCAATGGAATCTCACAGAGTGCAATAAAATATTCAATTTCAACAAAAACCCTGTATTTTATTAAAGCAAATTCGCTAAAATATTTCCATAGGTTTTCAACTTTGTTGCTGTATCTTCCGTCAACCGGTGAAATGGCGGTGAGTGAATTGATTTCCATTTTTATTTAAATCTGAATTGAACGACAAAACTAACAAAATCAATGAACTTGGGTTTTTTGAAAGAACGATAAAATCCAAAATTAATCATAAAATTGTTTTTAACTTCGCAGATAAATCATTCAAAATAAGATGATGAAAGGATTAAAATATAATTGGTGGGTAATTTTTCTTTTTCTTTCTTTAATAGGAAGTGCCCAGGAAAAAAAGGAAAAATTGGTGTATAAACTCAATATAAAAGAGGAAATAAACAAGGCAATGTGGCGCCAGACACAACAGGCGTTTGCTGCTGCCGATTCGTTGAAGGCGGATGTTTTTCTAATCCACATGAATACTTATGGGGGATTGGTTTTGGACGCCGATTCTATTCGTACAAAAATTCTGCAAAGTCCGATTCCTGTTTATGTTTTTATTGACAACAACGCTGCATCTGCTGGTGCGCTTATTTCTATTGCATGTGACAGTATTTATATGCGGCCTGGCGGAAGTATGGGCGCGGCAACAGTGGTTAACCAAACCGGAGCAGCAATGCCCGATAAATATCAGAGTTATATGCGTTCAACCATGCGGGCTACAGCTGAAGCACATGGAAAAGATACAATAATTGCGGGGAACGATACGATTTACAAATGGCGTCGCGATCCCCGGATTGCGGAAGCAATGGTCGATCCACGGGTTTTTATTGAAGGGATTATTGATACCGGAAAAGTATTGACTTTTACACCAACCGAAGCCATTGAAAATGGTTATTGCGATGGAATTGTCGAGAATATTCCTGAACTGTTGAAAAAAGTTGGTATTGAAGATTACAAAATTGTAGAATATGAACCGTCATGGATTGAGAAAATTATTGGTTTTTTAGTGAGTCCCATGATTTCCGGATTGTTGATTATGGCAATAATTGGTGGTATATATTTCGAAATGCAATCGCCGGGAATCGGGTTTGCGCTTGGTGTTGCAATCCTGGCAGCAATAGCATATTTTGCCCCGCTTTATCTTGAAGGACTTGCCGCCAACTGGGAAATTCTTGCTTTTGTTATCGGCGTCATTTTGGTGGTTGTTGAAATATTTGTCATACCCGGTTTTGGGATTGCGGGAATTTCAGGAATCGTACTAATGTTTGTCAGCCTTATTTTGAGCCTTATCAATAATGTCAATTTTGATTTTGAAGGAGTTGAAATTGGGCATGTTGGTGTTGCTGTTACAACTGTGGTCTTGGGTGTTTTTGGTGGATTTGTCCTTTCTCTGTACTTGGGAAACAAGTTGTTTTCGGCTAATTCGGGAATGTTTAGAAATATGTCATTAAAATCGGTACAAAATGTAGATGATGGTTTTGTGTGCATCGAAACCGGAATGTTTGCGCTAAAAGGTAAAATCGGAATTTCAAAAACCGTTTTACGCCCGGGAGGAAAAGTACTTATTGAAAACGAAGTTTTTGATGCAGTTGCAATCAGTGGTTTTATCGATAAAGACGTTGATATAGTTGTTGTAAAAGTTGAGGCTACACAGTTGTATGTTGAGGTTGTTGATTAGAATAAACTTTAAGGGTGATGCGGTTTTTAACCGCATTTAAAAAGGAAGTTAAAAACTTCCGCACCCAATTTTCCCCAGCTCATAATTATCTCAATTTTTCTCCCGTTCAAACAAGCCGGCTGATGCTTTGTTAATGTTTAAAATGATTTTTATGTTAGAATACATTATTAAATATGTTGATGAACTCTGGTTTTTACTTCTCGAAATGGCGCCGTGGCTTTTGCTGGGGTTGATTTTTGCAGGATTGTTAAAAGTATATTTCCCGCAAAAACATATCGATAAATACCTTGGGAAATCTGATTTTAAATCTTCGGTAAATGCATCTTTATTGGGAATTCCTATGCCACTTTGTTCGTGTGGGGTAATCCCCACAGGAATTTCCTTTTTTAAGAACGGGGCTTCAAAAGGTGCAACCAACTCATTTTTAATTTCAACACCACAAACTGGTGTTGATTCAATTTTTGCAACCTATTCTATGTTGGGCTGGCCTTTTGCAGTGCTTCGACCGATAGTGGCTTTTGTGACCGGAGTTGTTGGCGGCGCTTTAACAAATTGGTTGATTATGGAAAGACCTGTTAAACCAGTTTCTCCGTTTGCGAATTTTAAATTAGACACAGCGGTTTCAGGTAAAACTGATAAAACCTGTGATGATGATTCGTGCGAATGCAATGAGTCAAAAATAAAGGACAACCGTCATTCTTTGGTAAGAGCAGCAGATTATGCTTTTATTGAATTGCTGCAGGATATTGCAAAGTGGTTAATTCTTGGTTTTTTAGTGGCCGCTTTGATTTCAGTGGCTTTGCCCGATGATTTTTTTAGCTCGTTTCAAGGACTTGGGTTGCTCGAAATTTTGGTTGTATTGGCCGCCTCTGTACCTATTTATGTTTGTGCGACCGGTTCAATTCCAATTGCTGCAGTTTTGCTCATGAAAGGGGTTTCTCCCGGAGCAGCGCTTGTTTTTTTAATGGCTGGCCCTGCAACAAATGTTGCTACAATAACTGTTCTCGGTAAAACAATGGGACGAAAATCACTCACTATTTATTTGTCAACCATTGTAATAGGTGCAATTATTTTTGGGTTATTGACAAATTGGTTGATTCCGACCGACTGGATTTTAAGCAAAGTTATGCACATTCACGGAGATGGTACTGACCATCAAATGCTGCCCGGATGGTTGCAATTGGGTTCTGCATTATTGCTTATTTTTTCAATAGCCGGAGGATATTTTTATTCAATTTTTAAAAAGAAAAGAAAAATGGAAAAAGTTGAAGGTGTTTCTGTAATCGTAACCGGAATGACATGTTCGCACTGCGAAGCAAATGTAAAGCGAAATTTGGAAGCTTTGAAGGGGATTACAAATGTTGTGGCAGATAATAAAAGTAATACAGTTAAAATTTCGGGGACAAAAATTAACCTCGCAAAAGTAAAAGAAACGGTTAACGGACTTGGTTATACATTTATTGATTGAGATTTATAAGTTAGAAATAAACCACGATTTGAAAATCGTGGTACCCTAATTTATTTTTCCTTAATTTTAATGAAAAATTGAAATCATGAAGACTGCCAAAAATCAAAATTTCTTCTTTTTACTGATGTTATTGATAGTTGTTGGTTGTTCGGGAAATAAAAATCCGCAGGAAAAGCAAACATTTGAAAAATCATCAGAATTAATAAGCATTGATGAAAATTCTCTTTTCGATGGTAAAACTCTGGAAGGATGGAAAATTACCGAATTTGGAACCCAGGGACCGGTGCTGATTTCTGATGGAAAAATTGTTCTTAACTATGGCGATGGCTGCACCGG
>JBBQPP010000149.1:0-7999 GCA_038217255.1 Bacteroidales bacterium
GTCTTTTATATTCCTCAAAGTTGAAGTTGCAATTCCACCCAAAGTTGTATTTCCTTTATTCCAATCCTGTTTTAGCCGTCCGATAAAATAATTGGTAAATGGTTCTACAGCTTCTTTGGTTTTATTAGTTTCAGAAGAAATTGTTGCATGCTCTTTTGCAGTCATACTATTTACAAAACCCAGTGACAGCCCCTTTTTGTTTTTCCCGGTCAGTTTTAATGCATTTATTATTGAAGTATTATCAGGAATTGAAAGGCTCTCATTATCATCAGTTTCAGGACGATAACTTGGAGAATGTCCTATTCTACGCGAATAGTACAACATATCCTGATCGGCATTATATTCAAGGATACTTTTTCCTTCTAGAAAAAATGGTCGTTTTTCATCATAAAAAACCTCATAAGAAGTTAGGTTCAAAATTGAAGGATCAGCTTCAACCTGGCCAAAATCGGGATTAACAGTATAATCGAGTGTAAAGTCGGAAGTAATTCCAATTTTACCATCAATTCCTCCGCCAAAATTTTCATTGTTTTCGGAATCGGTAACATATTTCCCTTTTACATAAGGCATTGCCTCGAAATTCCTTTTGTATGGAATATCTTTTATCCCTCTCAATTCGCCAAAAATATAAACCATTGCCGGTGCATCCACGGGTATCAGTTTCCATTGCGATTCTTCCTGAAAGCGGTGGATCCATCGCCAAATGTGCATCCCCCAAATATGTTCCTCTTCATTTGAAAATCTTATTTGTGTAAAAGGCACCCTCATTTCGGCATACCAGGCTGAGTCGCCAACAGTAGTTTTTCCATCCCAAACGGCATTCCATTCAAAGTCCCAACCGTATTCGCCCATGTGCATTAAATCAACTTTTTGGCCTGCTGCGGTGAGGTTAAATTCAAAAGCTGTTTGATTATCATTGTACGAATCTAAAGCAATTCCTGCCATATCCCCGTTATTTTCATCGCGCCGGCCAAGTATGGGGCTCATCTTTTCGGGTTCATTGTCGTGACAAATTATAGCAAAATAGAGGTATTTATCGTCATACAGGATTTTTATTTCAGTTTGTTGTGACGGTGGGGCTGCCTGAAGCGGCTGCTGTTGAATAAAACCGCCATCCCATGTCCCAACTTGTTGCCAGCATTCATCATCCAACTTGCCATCAATTTTAGGTTTCAATTCGGTTCTTACTGCATAATAAATACGCTTGACACTGGCCGATTTATTCACGAGGGAATCGTCGGAAAGGGTATAATTTAAATCTTGTGCCTTTACAGAAACCATTACCAGGCAAAGGAAATAAAGCGAAAGGAGTAAATGTTTCATAAGTTAAATTAAACAGCAAAACAAAAATATCTTTTTTAGCAGGAATAAAAAATTATGTTTGAAATATTTTAAATT
Source organism: Bacteroidales bacterium (assembly GCA_038217255.1). Lineage (GTDB taxonomy): Bacteria > Bacteroidota > Bacteroidia > Bacteroidales > Prolixibacteraceae > Draconibacterium. The sequence goes on from JBBQPP010000149.1 coordinate 1,399, forward strand.
TTTGACCATTTGTTTTTCATATTCAAAACAACATGTTATTAATACAGGCCTGGTTCAAGCATTTTGTATATATTAACAAACTTTATTTTGCTTGTAGTGTAAGTACAGATAACTTCAATCTCTGTTAATTTGAAATAAACAATTTACCTATATTGTAGTTAATTATAACTAAATTTAAACTTGTTCCAAATCATATTGTTTTATCACGTGTATGACTAAAATTAAAAAGATTCTTATCGCCAATCGTGGCGAAATCGCAATCCGTATCATGCGGACCTGCCGTGAAATGAATATTGAAGCAGTTGCCGTTTATTCCGAAGCCGACAGAACTTCACTGCATGTTCGATATGCTCACGAAGCGTATCTTATAGGAAAAGCACCATCCAGTGAAAGCTACCTGAACATTGAAAAAATTATCGAGGTAACAAAAAAATGCGGTGCAGATGCTGTTCATCCCGGCTATGGTTTTTTATCGGAAAATGCGACTTTTGCAAGAAGGTGTAAAGAAGAAGGGATTGTTTTTATAGGGCCTTCACCAGAAGTTATCGTACAAATGGGTGACAAAATTAAGGCTCGCGAGGCAATGACAAAAGCAGGGATTCCGGTGGTACCTGGTACACCCAATAGTATTTCTGATGAAAATGAAGTTTTAAACATTATAAAAGATATACAACTTCCCATAATGATAAAAGCTGCTGCCGGCGGTGGAGGCAAAGGAATGCGGCTGGTGAAAAAGGAATCGGAAATTGTTTCGGCAGTTCGGGCAGCACGTTCAGAAGCACTTTCTTCTTTTGGCGATGATTCTGTGTATATTGAAAAATATATTACATCACCGCATCATATCGAATTCCAAATTTTAGCTGACCAACATGGAAATGTAATCCACCTTTTCGAACGCGAATGTTCAATCCAAAGGCGTCATCAGAAAATGATTGAAGAAACTCCCTCGCCATTGATGACTGCAGAATTGCGTACAAAAATGGGGAAATCGGCAGTGGATGCAGCAAAAGCAGTCAATTACACGGGAGCCGGCACCATTGAATTTCTTGTTGACAATAACCTGAATTACTTTTTCCTTGAAATGAACACTCGATTGCAGGTTGAACACCCAATTACAGAGCGAGTTACAGGTGTCGATTTAGTAAAACAACAAATTAAAATTGCTGAAGGAAATATCCTTGAATATAAACAGGAAGATTTATTTCAAAGGGGACACTCGATTGAATGTAGGATTAATGCAGAAGACCCCGACAATAATTTTATGCCCAGCCCCGGTAAAATTTACAAAATATCCGAACCGCTTGGTTTGGGTGTGCGCACCGACGGTTATGTTTATGAAGGTTACGAGATCCCTATTTATTATGATCCAATGATTTCCAAACTCATAATTTGGGGAAAAAATCGCGATGAAGCAATAAACCGGATGAGAAGGGCTTTGTATGAATACAAAATCACGGGTATTAAAACTTCGATAAAATTTCTTGAACGAATTATGAGCAACCCAAATTTTATTGAAGGAAACTACGACACTCATTTTATCGAAGACAACCATGATCAATTAATGGAAAACACAAGCTGCGATGAGTGCAGCGACATGGTAATCGTTGCTGCATTTATTGATTATTTGCGAAAAATAAGCAGCACGCAGGAATCTACCAAAGATTTTGCATTGGCGCAAAGCCGCTGGAAAAGTATTCCTTACATCAATCATTTTTAAAAAAACGAATAATGGCTATTGAAATAAAAGTTGGGGACAGGGTTGCCTGGGTTGACCTTCGCGGACAGGATGGAAACCTGCTTGAAATTGAAGTGGATGGCAAAATTCTTAAAGTAGATGTGATGCACACTGCTGATGGAACATTTTCAATTTTGGAAAGTGGGCATTCATACAACATCGAACTGGTTCCACACAACCAACCCAAGAAATATACGGCATATACACTTTATCAGGAATTTGAAGTTGAGATTATTGATGCTGAAGCAAGATATCTGCTCGATCGCGGAACAAACGCCTTCGCTTCTTCCGAAAAGAAAATTTCATCGCCAATGCCTGGCAAGGTTGTCAAAGTATTTGTCAGCGAGGGCGATGAAGTAACTGAAGGCCAAACTGCTGTTGTAATTTCAGCTATGAAAATGGAGAGTGAATATAAAATTCCGATGGATGGAAAGGTTAAAAAAGTTAATGTAAAAGATGGTGACACCATCGAAGGAAATCAAATATTAATTGAACTCGAATAAAAAAGAAATATCTTATGAATTTACTAGACAAATATACCTTGCTTGACGACCAGAATAAAAAGGCAGAAAAAGGAGGTGGTCAGGAAAGGATTGAAAAACAGCATGCAGCCGGCAAAAAATCAGCAAGAGAACGAATCCTGCAATTGCTTGATCCAGGAACGTTTAACGAAATAGACAAATTAGTTACCCACCGAAGTTACGACTTTGGAATGGAACAACATAAAATCCTTGGTGATGGTTTAATATCTGGTTATGGAAAGGTTAAAGGAAGACTTGTTTATGTTTTTGCACAGGATTTTACTGTTTTTGGAGGTTCTTTGAGCCGCGCCAATGCCGATAAAATAGTAAAAATCCAAAAACTCGCACTTCAAATGGGTGCTCCGTTGGTTGGGTTAAACGATTCAGGTGGTGCCCGTATTCAGGAAGGTGTTGAAAGTCTGGCAGGTTATGCAGATATTTTTTATAACAACGTAATTTCCTCAGGTGTTATTCCGCAGATTTCTGCAATACTCGGTCCATGTGCCGGCGGAGCTGTTTACTCCCCTGCCCTCACCGATTTTATTTTTATGGTGAATGAAAAAAGCCACATGTTTGTAACTGGTCCCGAAGTAATTAAAACGGTTACCCACGAAGATGTTACAAAAGAAGAACTGGGCGGTGCATTTACACACAACAGTAAAAGTGGAGTTGCCCATTTCAATGGCAAAGACGAAGACCAAACGATAATGATGATTCGTGAATTGTTAAGTTTCTTACCTTCAAACAATCTTGAAGATCCGCCGGTAAAAGCTACAATTGATCCTTCGGATAGGGTTGAAGAAAGCTTGCAGGATATTGTACCGGCAGATCCAAACAAACCGTATGACATGAACGATATTATTCAAAAAGTGATTGACAACAACCACTTTTTGGAAGTGCAGGCACAATATGCTCAAAATATAATTGTAGGTTTTGCCCGTTTTGGTGGAAAACCAGTTGGTGTTGTTGCCAACCAACCCAATCATTTAGCAGGTGTTTTGGATATTAACTCATCGGTAAAAGCAGCTCGGTTTGTTCGGTTTTGCGATGCCTTTAATATTCCATTGGTAACATTTGTTGATGTACCCGGATTTTTGCCGGGAACAAGTCAGGAATTTGGCGGAATTATAAAACATGGTGCAAAATTATTATATGCATTTGCCGAAGCCACTGTACCTAAGATCACTATTATTACACGAAAAGCCTACGGTGGAGCTTACGATGTGATGTCGAGCAAACACATTGGCGCCGATGTAAATTTTGCCTACCCTACTTCTGAAATTGCTGTGATGGGGCCTGAAGGAGCTATTAATATTATTTACCGGAATAGTTTTACCGATGAAGAAAGGTTAACCGCAGTGCAGGATTACCGCGAAAAATTCGCCAATCCATACAAAGCTGCTTCTCTGGGTTATATCGATGAAATTATTTATCCGCGCGATACACGTAAAAAAATTATCGGCGCTTTGGAAATGACCCAAAACAAACGGAAATCAAATCCACCCAAAAAGCATGGAAATATTCCGTTGTAGATATTTGTTTGATATATAGCAAATTATTTTTACTTTTGCGCTTCCAAAAATTTTGGATAAACGATATTATTAATTTAAAAATTAGTTGATTATGTTGAATCAGTACGAAACCGTCTTCATTTGTACTCCCGTTTTATCTGAGCCACAGGTAAAGGAGGCGGTAAAAAAATTCAAGGACATTATCACAAGCAATGGATGTGAAATGCTCCACGAAGAGAATTGGGGAATGAAAAAACTGGCTTACCCAATCCAAAAGAAATCTACAGGCTTTTATCAGTTATTTGAATTTAAAGCCGATCCTGCATTTATTGCAAAACTGGAACCTGACGTTCGCCGCGATGAAAGAATTATCAGGTTTATGACTGTAAAACTCGACAAATTCGCTGCAGAATACAGTAGTAAGAGAAAAAGACTTCAAAAAGAAAAAACAGAAAAGGAGGGATAAAAAATGGCACAAAGTTCAAGTGAAATCAGATATTTGACCCCACCATCAGTGGAGGTTAAAAAGAAAAAGTATTGCCGATTCAAGAAAAACGGTATTAAATACGTTGATTACAAAGATCCCGAGTTCCTGAAAAAATTCTTAAATGAACAAGGCCGGATTTTACCCCGCCGTATTACTGGAACTTCGTTAAAATACCAGCGTAAAGTTGGGCAGGCAGTTAAACGTGCCCGACTGATTGCTTTGCTGCCATTTGTAACCGACAACATGAAATAATAGGAGGAAAAGAAATGGAAATTATATTGATACAAGACGTAGAACGTCTGGGAAGCAAAGACGAATTGGTAAAAGTTAAAGATGGGTTTGCCCGCAACTTTTTAATCCCGCAAAAAAAAGCAATTGTTGCTACAACAATGGCTAAAAAAATATTGGCTGAAAACACAAAACAGCGCGCCCATAAAGAAGCCAAGCTTAAGAATGAAGCGCTTGCAATTGCTGAAAAACTCGCTAACAAGAAGATTTCAATCGGAGCAAAAACAAGTTCATTGGGTAAAATTTTTGGTTCGGTAAATACAATCCAGTTGGCCGAAGCAATAAATAAAAAAGGTTTTGAAATTGACCGCAAGCAAATTTTGATGCCGGAAGATCATATTAAAGAAGTTGGCACTTATTCTGCAAAATTAAAACTTCACAAAGAAGTTATTATTGATGTGGAATTTGAGGTTGTTGCTGAATAGCATCCAACTCAAAAACAAAGCATAAAAAAAGGGTTTTCGAAATTTCGAAAACCCTTTTTTTATGTTTTGTCATCAACCGGAATTTCAGGTAATGGCATCCAATGTGTAACCTTACCGAGATTATAACCAAAATCATCTCCAATTATCCAAATATTTCTTTCAGATAACCTTTGCCCAACACGAATATGCATCTCTGCAGGCTTTGATTTTTTCTTTTCCCTTTTAATCAAAACCAATACATCTATACCTAAGGTTGGTAAACATTCTGTTGTTTTTATCCATTCCATTTTAATGAAATAAAGCCAATTGATTGTAATCAAAAGAGTGTTGCTCCACCAAAAATAAAACTAATTAGAAACCACTACCAGGTATTTTGTTGCTTTCCAAAAATCCTTTATATTATCGATAAAAAGAGTATCAGCACTGTTGTTTCCTGCAATGTGGTAAGAGTCCGGTGAATGAACTGATAACAATTCGGCCTTTTTAACATTTAGTGGAATAAAATTACATTCGCGGTTATCAGCAGCAGTAAAATACTCCTGATTGAAATCATTTTCAATTATTGGTGTTCTTCCTATTCCTAAAAAACCGCCCACCTTCTGCAAAACACCCTCTTCCTTTAACTCCTTGGTTGAACCGATTGCGTAAAAAACTTTACTCATTTCATTGGTCTGTAATTCTATGGTTAGTTCTTTTTGCTTGTTGTCGTTTTCCAAAGCAATAATTTTTTCTGATAATTTATCCGAATTCAGGTTTAAGTTTTGCACATTACCATTTAATTTGTGAATTTCTGAATCCTTTTCCTGGTTCAGGGTTTGAAGATCAGCCAACATTAATTTAACTGCCTCAAGTTCACTTGATTTCACATTTGAACTATTCAACCTGCGTTGAAGTGAAGCAATCTGCTCTCTATTCTTTTGAAGCAAATCATTGATTAGTTGAACATCTTCCAAAATCATCATTTTTCGGACGGAACTCATTTCCTGCACATTACGCGATTTTATGTTCACTAAATTTTCCATTTTTTTAATCGAATCCAGGTTGGCCTGAATTTCATTATAACCGTTCAGAAAATCAAGGATTGAAGAATCTTTGGTTTCTGATACTGTTAACAGACTATCTTTTTGCACTAAAAGATTTTGAACATCCCTTTTGTAATCATGGCATGAAGCCATTACAATTAACACCGCAAATAAAAAGATTGAATTTTTCATTTCATTATAAATTTAAGTTTTCAACAATCAAAATCAGGCTCTATATTGAGATTTATTAGAACGGCAGTTTATATGTTATGGCCAACTGATTATAATCAAACGTGTTGCGCATGGTATAATCAACTGATAAATTTTTATTGATAAAAGGGAGTTCCGTTCCTATAATTATATTATAGTGTCCTCTAAGATTTTTATCAATTCTTGCAACACCTAATCCAACACCGGCATAAGGCAATACTTTTTCATTATTTATAGATATCGGATAGATAACATTTCCTGAAATGCCAAAAGAAGTGGAACTACCTAAGCCAATATATATTTCCGGCATAAACTCGAGGGGGAGTTTTCTAAAATCGTAATGCAACCTTGCTCCCAAATTGGTTGTTGTCGCCCCTCCAAAATTAACGCCCAACATAGCTG
>JBBQPP010000150.1:0-7996 GCA_038217255.1 Bacteroidales bacterium
TTCAGGGTACCGTCTTTAACTTCGGTTATAACTTTGTCGATAATATTGCCATCGGCAACAACTTTTACTTCTTCGGTTTCTCCCATTCGCAGGTACAAATCAATTCCGGCAGAAACTTTAATGGCGTTAAAATCCCTTACATTCCTGATTTCTGTTTTATCAGAACTAAATGCAAAAGTCTGGATATTTGCACCTAAAACAATTGCTATAAAAAGGATGCTCAGTTTACTAAATGTTTTCATCGTTACTTTTCTTTTTGTGATTAGAATATATAACATGACGCCCGAAGGTTTCCAATGTTACAGTTTTCGACTATTTATTTATCACATTTCCGCCTGAAGATTTTTCAATATTTGAATTTTTCGGATTACCATACACAAAAATATTGGCGCCACTGCTTACATCTCCCGAAAAATCGGTTTTCGCTGTTATCCATATGTTTGAGCCGCTGCTCGCTTTTGCTTCACAATTTTCAGCGCTTAATTCCTCTGCTTTGATATTCGACCCTGAAGATGCTTTCGCCTTAAAAGAATTTGTGATTCCGCGCAATTTTATGTTTGAGCCAGACGACGATGAAAACGCTGTTTTTTCTGAATTTATTTCCAAAGTCACATTGCTACCTGACGAACTGTATACCTCCAAGTCCCTAAATACAAGTTTAGTTTCTGAAAAAATATTGCTACCTGAAGAAGCTTCAATCTCTTCAAGATTAGGAACCGTTATATACACTTTTTTTGAAGTAGCATTGCGGATATTTTGGGTTGCCCTTATGATTAATACTTCCCCCTCATTTTCGGTTTCAATTGCCTCAAGCAGGTTTTCGTCTGCTTTTATAACAACTTTTGTAACCTCTCCCTGCGAAATATAAACATTCATCCCGCGGCTTACGTCAATTTTGCTGAAGTCCTTTATTTTTCTGGTTTGTTCAACAACATTTCCATTTCCTTTAATGGATGGTCCCATAAAAACACAGGATGAAAAGGCAAACAAAATCATCATGAAAAAGGCTAAAATTGGCAGTTTTTGTTTCATTGTCTGATATTTTTCGAATTTAAAATATTCAACTAATTTATTGAAACTGAGATTTTATTCAAAATATTTTCGTTAAAAGCATGCATTTCATCGGTAAACAGAAATAAAAAAGCCGGTAAAAATACCAGCTTTCATTCCCATAGTAAAATCATTTAATTTTATGCACCCCTCTGATTGTTTCGCTCTCTGCCATCTTCAGGCCTTTTCCCGTGGTCATTATTTCTCATTCCGGTGTTCATTATACCTTTACGACTGTCAAATTTAATTAGCTGCTCTTCAGTAAGCTGCGAGCGAAATGCCTGATGTTGCTTTGCCATAATCTTTGCCATTTCGGCTTTTACTCCTGCCACTTTATCAATATTTGCATTGATTGCTTTCAAATCGGCCTTGTTGGCGGTAGTCAGTGTTTGCTGGTGGGCTTGAAGTTCACGCAACTCGTTTTTAAGTTGTTTCAACTCTTTTGCAGTTTCCAAACGAAGTTTTTCCATGGTTTCTTTTTGTTCTTGAGTTAGGAAGTTGGCTTTTTGTGCATCATGTTTCATGCCTGGTTTCATCATTTCCTGTCCTTCACTTTTGTTGTTTTGACTCGTTGTTCTTTGCGCAACTGCTGCTGTTGAAATAACGAACACTGCTACCATTAAAATGGTTAATTTTCTTGTTTTCATGTTTCTAACTTTTAAAATAAATAATTTTTGTTTTTTTAATACAGGGGTTTGACTGATTTAAAAAAATGAGGTTTAATGAAATTCAGAAATTAACGTGATTTAAAAAAAAGTAAAGTAAAATGAACAATAATGCGGGTTAAATCATTCTTTACTGATAGGGTTAATATATTTTAACTTAAAGCAAATCAGTCGTTGTTAGATATATAATGTAAGTTTTATACTTTTGGCAGATTGTTTTTTTATCAGAATTTAAGTTCAAACAAAATATTTAAGATGAAAAGGAAGAGAATTTTAATAGGGATAGTAATAATTGTAGTGGCCGGACTTGGCTTTAACAGTTTCACACAGGACGAGAAAAATTTCGAAATGGCGAAAAGCCTCGAAATATACCATACTTTGTTTCGCGAGTTAAACATGTTTTATGTTGATGAGGTTGATCCGAACAAACTTATAAAAACCAGTATCGACGATATGTTGAGTTCACTCGACCCGTACACAAATTATATTTCGGAAGATCAAATCGAAGATTTCAGGTTTATGACAACTGGTGAATATGCAGGAATTGGAGCACTCATCAGCAAACAAAACAGTAAAATTGTTATTGCTGAACCATACGAAGGATTTCCGGCACAGAAATTTGGTTTAAAAGCAGGTGATGTTTTGCTTGAAGTAGAAGGAAAATCAACTTCGGAAATGAACACTGAGGATGTGAGTAGCTTGCTGAAAGGGCCGGCCAACAAACCCGTGAAAATTAAATTTGAACGTTACGGAGAGAAAAAACCGATTACAATTGATGTTGTGCGTGAGAAAATCAGCATTGATGCGGTGCCATACTATGGAATGTTAGATAAAAACACTGCTTATATTCGCTTGTCGAGTTTTACAGCCAACTGTAGTAATGATGTTAAAAAGGCTTTTCTCGACTTAAAAAAGAACAATCCACATTCGCTTGTTCTCGATTTACGTGGCAATCCGGGTGGTCTGTTAAATGAAGCAGTTGAAATTGTAAACCTATTTGTGCCAAAAGGATCGGAAATTGTAAGTACCCGAGGAAAAGTAACACAATGGGACAAAGATTATAAAGCAACTTCAAATCCAGTTGATACTACAATTAATATTGCGGTTTTAACAAATAGCGGATCGGCTTCGGCATCCGAAATTGTTGCCGGTGCCATTCAGGATCTCGACCGCGGAATTATTGTTGGGACACGTACTTTTGGAAAGGGATTGGTACAAACCACCCGCGATTTGAGCTACAATACAAAACTGAAAGTTACAACTGCCAAATATTACATTCCCAGCGGGCGTTGCATTCAGGCACTCGACTATTCGCATCGCAATGAAGATGGTAGCGTGGGGAATGTTCCCGATTCTTTGATTTCTGAGTTTACAACAAAAAAAGGACGTAAAGTTTATGACGGTGGTGGTGTTGTGCCTGATATGAAACTTGAAAGCGAATCATTGAGTAATCTGGGTATTGCGCTGATTACCAAATTTATGATTTTCGATTTTGCAACAAAATATGCCAATGAAAATGCAACAATTGCCTCTCCTGAGGAGTTTGAAATTACCGATAATATTTACAATCAGTTTATAAGTTTTGTAAAAGGAAGTGATTTTGTTTATGAATCACAATCGCAGGAAGAACTTGATGATTTAATAACACATGCGAAAAAGGAGAAGTATTACGGACTTGCACAGAACGAGTTTGAATCGTTGAAAGCAAAATTGGCGCCCAATTTCGATAAAGATGCCGTTGATTTCAGCGATGAGGCAAAAGAGTTGTTAAAAGATGAAATCGTTTCACGTTATTACTATCAAAAAGGTGCTATCCGCGCGGCAATTCATGATGATAAGGGGATTAAGAAAGCCATCAAAGAGCTGAATTCGGAAACTGCTTACGCCGGATATTTTAAACCAGGAACAGTAATTACGATGAATTAAAATAAATAAACATTAAAAAGGATAGAAAGGAGGTATTTTTACCTCCTTTCTTGTTTTGCCCGTTTCTATTAATTTAGGGCCAAATTCAACAAATAATTATTTCAAAATGAAGAATTCCAAACGTTTTATCCTACCAACAATCCTTTTGTTAATCTCAATTTTTTCGAAATACTTTGCAGGCAATTTTGATCTTTTTCATTCTGAGTTCAATGAGTTTTTCGCAATGTTGGGTTCTGTGCTGCTCATTGTTAGCCTCTCCTGGATGTTAATTGCCGGAATTCGGACTGCAAAAAGGATTTTTCTTGAACAGTTTGATTCAACGAAAGAAGACAATTTACGGTCGCGCAAATTTCAAACCCAGTTTAATATTTTAGAAAGGATACTTGTTTTCCTGATTATCATTATTTCTGTTGGTTTGATTTTGATGCTTTTTGACGATGTTCGCCGTATCGGTATCAGCTTGTTTGCTTCGGCCGGGGTAGCAGGTGTCATCATCGGTTTTGCGGCGCAGCGGATTATCGGGGCTGTAATTGCTGGGATGCAAATTGCAATCACACAACCCATCCGCCTCGACGATGTTGTGATTATTGAAGGCGAATGGGGGAAAATCGAAGAAATTACCTTGACTTACGTTGTAGTACATATTTGGGACAAACGCCGATTGATTGTCCCGACCACCTATTTTTTTGATAAACCTTTCCAGAACTGGACCCGCACAACTTCCGAAATTATGGGCACTGTTTTTATTTATACCGACTACAACGTGCCTTTTGATGAACTCCGTAATGAACTTACCCGACTGCTTGAAAGTACACCGCTGTGGGACAGACAAGTGAACGTGTTGCAAGTTACCGATTCAAAAGAACGGTCGGTGGAAGTCCGTGCATTAATGAGCGCTAAAGATTCAAGTATCGCATGGGATTTGCGTGTTTTTGTGCGTGAAAATCTGATAAAATTCCTCCAAAAAAACTACCCTGATAGTTTGCCGAAAACCCGGGTGATACTGGAAGAAAAAGGTATTGTAAACATAGAAAAATAAGTGTTTTTAGGTTCTTAGTCTTGATACCTGCCTACCGGCAGGCAGGCTTGATACTTAAAATCTCAAATCTACTCATAAATGAAAATCTATTTTGCAGGTTCCATCCGCGGTGGGCGCGAAGATGCAGCCCTCTATCTTCAAATTATCGATTACCTGAAAACTTTTGGCGAAGTGCTTACAGAACATATTGGCGACCAAAGCCTAAGCGATTTGGGTGATGACGGTCCAACAGATAAATTTATCCACGACCGCGATTTGGCATGGCTGCAATCGGCTGATATTGTAGTGGCTGAAGTTACCTCCGTTTCAATGGGTGTCGGCTACGAAATTGGCCGGGCAACAGAATCGGGGAAAAAGGTGTTGTGTTTATTCCGACCTGAAACGGGTAAAAATCTTTCCGCTATGATTGCCGGATGCCCGGATTTGAAACTGGTAAAATATAAGAATTTCGAAAAAGTGAAATTGGCGATTGATGGGTTTTTGGAATGTAAATGATGGACAAATTTCAGAACAAATATAGAATTGTATCGCATCGCTTGGTTGGTTGGGACTATTCCTCGAACGGATATTATTTCATCACCTTAAATATTGAGAATCGTGAGACTGTTTTAGGCAAAATCGAAGACAATAAAATGGTCTTATCTGATTTTGGTAAAATTGTAAATGAAGAATTATTGAAATCATTAGAAATCCGTAACGAATTATTTTTGGATGAATTCGTTGTTATGCCTAACCATTTGCATGCGTTAATTTTATTGAACCATCCAAACGGAACAGTTGACAGGGATTCAAATGCAGAGACGCACGACCCTGATTCAAATGTGACAGAGACGCACGGAACACCAAAATTATTATTTCAAATACCCTCCGTGCGGGGAACAATCAAAATTTACAATTAAATCCCAGTTGTTCCACCGGGGTTTCGTAAGGGCACTTCTATTTTTTTCCCTTTAAACGATTGATACAAAACCGGAATTACAAACAATGAAAATAACATGGATAAACTCATTCCTCCAATCATTGATATGGCTAGTGGTTTTAACATTTCGGCACCTTCGCCCATGGCAAATGCCAGTGGAATAAATCCAAAAATACTGGATAAGGTTGTCATTAAAATGGGGCGTAAGCGTACGCGGCCTGCCATTAAAAGCGCTTCCGGAATACTGGGGTTTTCTTTTAAGTATTTTTCGGTATAATCGATTAGTAAAATACCATTATTTACTACCACCCCGATAATCATAATCATTCCCATAAAAGCTGAAATATCAAGTGTGGTATTGGTAATCCAGAGAAACAAAAATACGCCGCTTACCGAAAGTGAAGTGCCGATAAGGATTGCCAGCGCAGTGCGGAAAGAATTAAATTCGAAAAGCAGGATGATAAAAATGATTAATGCTGCGAGAATTAAAATCATAAGCAATTCACGAAATGCCTGTTGCTGGCTTTCGTATTGTCCACTTAACTCGACCGTAACACCCGGAGGCAAATGCTGATTGTGCAAAAGCCGCTGAATATCTGCAGCTGTGCTCCCCAAATCGCGACCAGAAATTTGAGTTTCGATATTAACTACCTGGCTCAGGTTTTCGTGCTCAATGTCGGTTTTGCCGGGTACTTTTTCCACATCTGCAATTTCGTTTAAAGTTACCGTTCGTTTTATTTCAGGAAAATAAAGCGGCAACGATACAATTTCTTCAAAATGAGAAGCATATTTTTGAGGATAACGCATTCGTACCGGAATCAATTTTAAACCTTCCATAACTTGCGTAGTTTCCTGTCCCCACAAAGCCATATATATGGCATCGTTTACATTTTGCGGAGTTAACCCAAAACGGGCAACTGCTTCCGGATTAATGCGAATGGTCAATTCGGGTTCACCGGCTTCAAATCCCGGGTAGATATCTACAACGCCTTCAATGTTTTCAAGAGAATCTGCAATGCCGGATGCTACCTGCTGAATGGTTTCCAGGTTTTTACCGTACACTTTTATTACCACCGGGGCAATTTCTCCACTTAAATCGTTTAGCCGGTCTGGCAAAACCTGAAAAATTTCCGGGGATAAATTAGGTTCTTTTTGTTCGATTAACTCTCGCAATTCATCCATTATTTCGAAAGCTGAACGGGTTCTGTCCTGCTTCAGGTTGATTACAAAATCACCGTCGTTGGCATGGGTTCGCGGGTGTGCTAAACTCCGTCCTGTTCGCAATGAATAGTCTTCAACTTCCGGAATAGAAGGCAGATAGTCGGTAATGGTTTTTAACATGGTGCGCGTGCCATCGACAGAACTTCCGGGAGGAGCAATGTAATCTAAAACGATGGTCCCTTCATCCCACAATGGTAGGAATCCGCTGGGAATCCTTTTAAAAAGATAAATGCTGGCTAAAATGGTAAATGCAATTAACAAATAGGCTGTAAACGGTCGCTTTAATCCAAATTTTAATGTTTTTTGATGCGCATTTATAATCTGCAACATTACTTTTCCCTGTTTTCTTTTTTTTGTTGAAATAAAAGTAACCGCCACAGCGGGAGTAAGAAAAACAGCCAATAACATTGAAGCCAAAATAGCCAGTGTTAATGTTAGTGCCAGAGCTTTAAAAAATATTCCTGGAACACCGGTTAAAAAAACCAAAGGAACAAGTACCACCAAAGTTGTTAAGGTTGCACTGAGAAGCGGGGCAATAATCTCGCTGGTTGCTTCAATAACCGCCTGTTTACGTGATTTCCCCATTTCGAGGTGGCGCTCAATATTTTCAACCACAACAATGGCGTTATCTACCAAAATTCCAATCGCGGCAGCCAGTCCTCCGAGGCTCATCACACTCAGGTTCATGCCTGTAAGTTTGATAAAAATGAAAGAGAGTAAAACGGCAACCGGAATAATGATAACGGTAACCAGTGTTATTCGCAACCTACGAAGAAAAATCAACAAAATTAACATGGTGAGCAAAGCACCAATGAGAATAGAGTCTCGTACATTATTGACTGACGATTGAATAAACCGGGTCATGTCGTACCATTTGCTCATACTAACATCAGAGGGCAAAACTGGTTTTAATTCGGCCAGTTTTTCATCCACCGCTTTCATAATACCCACGGCATTTGTACCGGGCTGTTTAATAATGGTAATTAAAACTGCGGGATGCTGGTTGCTTTCGCAGGCAATAAAAGTCTCTTTTACAGTTGATACAACCTGACCGACATCTTTTAACCGGATAGGTGTTTCCCCGTTATTGCGGATAATCGTATTCTCAATCTCGCTCATTTTCAAATAGCGATTATCGGCAATGTTGAGGTACAGTTTGTTGAATTCTTCCAAACG
>JBBQPP010000151.1:0-7946 GCA_038217255.1 Bacteroidales bacterium
CAGTTTGAATGAAAATGGCCACTTTCTTTTTTATTTGATTTGAACAACCCCTCTTTTGTTAAGTTGCCTGCCGCGTCCTTATCACCAAGTTTTTTGAGGTATTCCGTTTTAGTTTCCGAAAATTTATCATGGTAAATAAAATTGTCGTTTCCTGTGTTATAAGGTGGGTCGATTGTGATCATTTTTATCTTTCCAAAGTAGGACTTTTGAAGGACTTTTAATACTTCAAGGTTTTCTCCTTCAATAAAAATATTTTTTGTTGTTTCCCAGTTTTCCGAAATTTCAAGTTTAGGTTTTAATGTGCTTGAAACTGGCATTTGAAGCTTTTTGTAAGCTTCGTTTTTACCGGCCCATGAGATTTGGTAATGCTCGGAATCCGTATTTATATTTTCACCTAAAAGCTGTTTTAATTGGTCAATATTGATTTGGTTTTCTGTAAAGGCGCCAGGAATGATTTCCTTTAATTTTGAAATAATGTTTTCCGTAATGTTCAAAAATGTGCCGTCCATATTTTGTTTTCTTTCCGTTTTAAATCTAATTCATTGTTATACAAAGTGAATTACTGTCTGTTTTTGACCCCGGTATAATTGCAAAATCCTATAAGTTTTATGATAATACTAAAAATGTTTTGTGCATTGTCAGTATTTGGCTAAAATAAGAAACAAAAGGTATAATAAACGGGTAAAAGTTTGCGATTTTATCAACAATGAGATATATGTGTAATGAATGATTTTTCTATGCTGTTTCGAAAATGAAGTGGAGTTAATTTAATATTATCAAAGTCAATAAATTTTTTTTTACATCGACTTCTTTTATTTGTTTTAATCAGAAAAACTATATTTTTCGCAGAGATGCAATTATTTCGCGGGGGTAATTTCAATAAAAGACAAAAAATTCTTTTAAGGTATATGAAAAATGAGGGGCGGGAATCATATTTCTATTTACAAATGATTGTAAATTGTCAAAATAGTTTCAATATTGTAACATAATGATTCGGTATAGTAGAAAAATGTCAGATTATATTTGCAAGTGTAAGCATATTGGTTATTTTTGTCGCTCAATTATTCAATAAGGATTTAAAAGATTAGAATTATAAGGTATGTGTGGAATTGTTTGTGTTTTTGATTTAAAGACAAGTGCGCAGGAGTTGAGGCCTAAAGTTTTGAAAATGTCAAAGAAAATTCGGCATCGCGGGCCCGACTGGTCGGGGATTTATTGTGGTGATAAAGCTGTAATGGCTCACGAAAGGCTTTCAATTGTTGACCCGGAATCGGGTGGACAACCGTTGTACAGTAAAGACAAAAAACTCGTTTTGGCAGTAAATGGCGAGATTTATAACCATCGCGAAATTCGAAATCAATATGCTGGTAAATATGATTTTCTGACGGGATCTGACTGTGAAGTTATTTTGGCGCTTTATCGCGACAAAAAGGAAAAATTTCTTGATGACATGAACGGTATTTTTGGTTTTGCGCTTTACGATGAAGAAGAAGATGCTTTTTTGATTGCCCGCGACCATATTGGAATTATTCCGCTTTATCACGGCTGGGATGAATTTGGTAATTACTATGTTGCTTCGGAATTAAAAGCTTTGGAAGGTCATTGCAAAAAAATGGAAGAATTTCCACCTGCTCATTATTTTTATAGCAAAGATGGCGAAATCAAACGCTGGCATAACCGGGAATGGACTGAATATGAAAATGTTAAGGATAATCCGGCAAATATTGAAGATCTAACAATTGCACTGGAAGCAGCGGTTCATCGTCAGTTAATGTCTGATGTTCCGTATGGCGTTTTGCTGTCAGGAGGGCTGGATTCAACAATTACTTCTGCACTCGCCAAGAAATTTGCGGGTAAAAGGGTCGAAGACAACGATCAAAAAGAAGCCTGGTGGCCACAATTACATTCATTTGCAATTGGTTTGGACGGTTCTCCGGATCTTGCCGCAGCGCGCAAAGCTGCAGATGAAATTGGCACAATCCATCACGAAATTCACTATACCATCCAGGAAGGCCTCGATGCAATCCGCGATGTAATTTACCATATTGAAACCTACGATGTAACAACAATCAGGGCATCGACGCCCATGTATTTGTTAGCGAGATTTATTAAATCTATGGGTATTAAAATGGTACTGTCAGGTGAAGGCGCGGATGAAATTTTTGGTGGTTACCTTTATTTTCACAAAGCGCCAAATGCCGAGGAGTTTCATAAAGAGAGTGTTCGCAAAGTTGGACGGCTGAATTTGTACGATTGTTTGCGGGCAAACAAAACGCTTGCAGCGTGGGGTGTTGAAGGGCGTGTGCCTTTTCTCGACAAGGAATTTATGGATGTTGCCATGCGTTTTAACCCTGAAGAAAAAATGGCGAAAAATGGCCGGATGGAAAAATGGCCACTGCGAAAAGCTTTTGAAAACCAAATTCCGGAAAGCATTGCATGGAGACAAAAGGAACAATTTTCGGATGGAGTTGGATATGGTTGGATTGATACTTTGAAAAAAGTTGCAAGCGAAAATGTTTCTGATGAAATGATGAAAAATGCAAAATATCGTTTCCCCATAAATCCGCCAATGAGTAAAGAAGAATATCATTACCGTACTATTTTCAGCGAACATTTCCCGTCAGATCAGGCTGCAATGTGTGTACCATCGGTGCCATCAATAGCATGCAGCACTGCGGAAGCGCTGGCATGGGATGCATCATTTCAAAACAATACCGATCCATCGGGTAGGGCAGTGAAAAATGTCCATTTACAAGGTTATTGATATAGAATGGAAATAATTTATTTCCATTAACAAAAAAGACCCTATGCTCTATAAACATAGGGTCTTTTTTTTTAGAATCGTTTCTTATTATCTGCCACGCCTTGAATAATTAAACGATTTTGTATGAATAGGTTTCTTGTCCCTGTTCGCAAAAAATTCTTTCTTTCTTTTTAACTTCTCTTTTTCTACTTCAGCCTTTTCATTTTTAGTCATTGGCTTTTCCGTTTGAGGGAAAGGATTTTTGCTAACGATTTCAATTTTCTGGTTAATGAGTTTTTCAATGTCTTTCACATATCCGATTTCTTCGGGTTCGCAAATCGAAATTGAAATGCCCTTTTCGCCAGCGCGTCCTGCCCTTCCAATGCGGTGAATATACGTTTCCGAAATATTTGGGATATCGTAATTGATAACATATTTTAGTTTGTCGATATCAATTCCGCGGGCTGCAATATCGGTTGCTACCAACACACGGATTTCACCATCTTTAAATTGCTGCAGCACTTTTTGTCGCTGGTTCTGACCTTTGTCGCCATGAATGGCCGCAGCTTTTATTTTCTGATGTGTTAAGTTCCGGGTGATTTTGTCGGCACCATGTTTGGTTTTCGAAAACAACAAAACCTGCGAAATCTGCTGATCTTTTAAAATATGCTCCAACAAATCTTTTTTAGTCGATTTGTTGGTGTAATACAAATATTGTTGAACGGTTTCTGCCGTTGTCGCACTTGGTGTAGCTTCAATCTTCACAGGATTTATCAGTATTTTTCTCGACAATTCAACAATATTCCCCGGCATTGTAGCTGAGAAAAAAAGCGATTGACGTTTGTGCGGAAGCTTTGCAATTATTTTTCTGATATCGTGGATAAATCCCATATCCAGCATTCGGTCGGCTTCGTCCAAAACAAAATATTCAATATCGTTCAACCTCACATAACCCTGATCCATCAAATCGAGCAACCTTCCGGGTGTGGCAACCAAAACATCAACTCCATGTCGCAAGGCGTTGGTTTGAGAAGCCTGTTTCACACCTCCAAAAATTACTGTGTTCCGAATTCCTGTAAATTTTCCATAGGTTGAAAAACTTTCTCCAATTTGAATGGCAAGTTCGCGTGTTGGGGTAATTACAAGAGTTTTAATATTGCGTGATTTGTTATGCTCCAGACGTTTGTTATACAAGTGTTGTAAAATTGGAATTGCAAAAGCTGCAGTTTTGCCGGTGCCGGTTTGGGCGCTTCCTAAAACATCTTTTCCATTGAGAACAACTGGGATTGCTTTTTCCTGAATCAAAGTTGGTTCTATATATTCCTGTTCTTTCAGTGACTTCAGTATAGGTTCAATTATATTTAAATCTTCAAATCGCATGTTTCAATTTTGTTTTTCCATATAAAATATTCGATTGGATATTTCGCAGGGAGATTTTTAAAAGTGTGCAAATGTATGTTTTTATATAACACAACAAGGTTTTGGGGGTTTCGTTCATTTCAATGTGGTTATTATTTAACTCTGAATAGATTGCATTGGATAAATAAGTTGATTACTATTTACAAAAACGAAAACAATTGATCGATAAACTGTGTGAAGAGTTGTGGTTTTAAAAGAATCGGGAAGACAAACCCAAAAATTGCACCCAAAATGTGTGCATCGTGTGCAACGTTATCTGTGCTTTTTTTGCTCATTTGATAGGAATAAAAAAGATAGCCAACTGCAAACAAAATCCCGGGAATCGGAATTAATCCAAAAAAGTAAAGCTTTTCCCATGGATTGAAAAAGATGAACGCAAAAAGCATGGCCGAAACCGCGCCCGATGCACCAACAGCGTTGTAATAATAATTATTCTGATGTTTTATTAAACTCCAAACATTCGATGCCAGTATTCCACCAAAATACAGCAACAAATAATAAGCAGTTGCCCGTCCAGCAAAATAGTACCCGAAATATTGCTCGATCCCTAGACCAAAAAAATAAAGAACAAACATGTTTACAAGTAAATGCGACCAGTTTGCATGTATAAAAGCATGAGAAATCAGCCTGTAATATTGCTTTTGATGAATAACTTTGGCCGCATTGAATTGTAGCTTGTCCATTAATTCAGGATTTTGAAAAGCCATGAACGAAATAAGCGTTGTGACGCCTATTATTATGTATGTAATCATTTAATGTAGTATTTTATAAATCATTTCCTTCTGTAAATCTCCGGTGCTTATCGCCGTAGAAGTATCAAAACCTTTACTTTTCATATCGTATTCACGCAAGATGCCTATTATTTCGTAAAGTTTGGTCGGCGAGTATTTTTTAGCTGCGGCAATTACATTTTTTGCCGCAAACGGATGTATTCCCAATTGGGATGCAACGTTTCCCTCCGATTTGTCTTTTAAAAAATGATAAGCAAACATGTTTGAAAAGAAACCAAAAAGCGTTGGAATTGTTCGTTGAATGGGATTTGTTGTTGGATTTGCACCAAAATACTGAACGATTTGATTGGCTTTAAAAACATTTTTATCACCAAGTGCATTTTGGAGCTCGAATAAATTGTACTCCTTACTTAAACCGATATTTTTTTCAATGTGGTCAGGAGTAATTTTGTTTGTGTTTTTAACCGCAATTATCAGTTTGTTAAGTTCGTTGG
The DNA here is from genome assembly GCA_038217255.1 of Bacteroidales bacterium. GTDB lineage: Bacteria > Bacteroidota > Bacteroidia > Bacteroidales > Prolixibacteraceae > Draconibacterium. The sequence continues at coordinate 5,388 of JBBQPP010000151.1, forward strand.
CCACTTTTCCCAAATCTGCCCCAAGGTATGAAGTTAAAAGTTGCGCAGCCTGCGGTGTAATTGTAAAATCACGCGCCGCAAGATAACTTTCAATCCAGTTCGGAAGTTTCCATTCCCTTACTTTTTCGGAAGTAAAAATAATACCGTTTTTTTTAATTGCTTTCACCAATTTGGTTCTCGAGTCAAGGTTCTTGTATTTGTAGTTCAACACCAAAACCGTTGATGCAAGGGGTTTTTCTGCATAAGATGTAAGAACTTCAATTTTTGCAAGACTCTGCGCTTCTTTTACAATAATTACCTGTCGCTGTGCCATCATCGGAAAACGAAGACAACTTTCGGCAATATTGATAGCATTCGAGTCTTTTCCGTAGAAAACAGATTGGTTAAATCCTTTTTCGGCATCGGTCAAAACGTTTTTTTCGATATAATTCGAAATTTCGTCAATATAATAAGGTTCTTCACCCTGCAGCAAATAAATGGGGTGGATAATCTTCTTTTTAAGGTTTTGAATAATTGGGTCGAAATCCATTTTAAAATCTTAGGTGTTTTACCGAAAGTCCGTTGTTTTTAATTTCTAAAAGTGCTTTTATTCCTGTGTCAATGTGCAAATCAACATATTCAGAAGAGACTTTAATATCGCTTGCGGCAGTTTTTACTCCGCTTGAAATCATTGGTTGGTCGGACACAAGCAGCAATGCTCCTGTGGGTATGCGGTTGGCAAAACCAACGGTAAAAAGGGTTGCCGTTTCCATGTCAATGGCCATGGCACGGGTTTTAGTGAGATATTTTTTAAACCTTGTGTCGAATTCCCAAACCCTGCGATTGGTAGTAAAAACAACTCCGGTCCAGTAATCCTGCTCTTCATTTCGTAAAATGTGCGAAACAGCGCGTTGCAGATTAAATGCCGGCAAGGCAGGTATTTCTGGCGGCATATAATCGTTTGATGTTCCTTCATTGCGTATGGCAGCAATCGGAAGTATTAAATCGCCCAATTTGTTTTTCTTTTTCAAACCACCACATTTTCCCAAAAAAAGTACTGCTTTTGGTCTTAAGGCTTCCAGCAAATCCATAATTGTTGCGGCATTTGGGCTACCCATCCCAAAATTTATCATTGTAATACCATCGGCAGTGGCACTTGGCATATTTTTGTCCACACCATCAATAGGAACACCAAATTTATGGGCAAATTTATCGACATAACTCTGAAAATTGGTCAGTAAAATATACATCCCGAAATCCTCCAGTCTTTTACCTGTGTATCGCGGAAGCCAATTCTCGATTATCTCCTTTTTTGTCTTCATGAAACCATTTTTTACCTTTGAACAAAAGTAACAACCTTTTTATTTGGTGAAGCTGCAAATGTAAGTTTTTACATTTCTTTCGCCAAAACGGATTTTTTGTAAATAATCAATTAAATGATGGAAAAATTGAATTTGCCGGAATATGCTTTCAGAACAAAAATGGAGGCCGATAAGTCTTTCATTTTTGATGCGATCCGGAAAAAATTTGTGGTTTTAACTCCGGAAGAATGGGTTCGCCAGAATTTTATCCAGTATTTAAAAACAGAAAAAAAATACCCTGAATCGTTGATGGCTGTTGAAAAGCAAATTATGGTCAATCGAAATCAACGGCGTTTTGATTTGCTTATTTATTTACGAAACGGGCAGCCACATTTAATCGCCGAATTTAAAGCGCCAAACGTGAAAATCACACAAGAAACTTTTGATCAGGTTGTCCGGTACAACATGTCGCTGCGTGTTGAAAGGGTGGTGGTATCGAATGGGTTGCAGCATTTTGCCTGTGAAATTGATTATATCAAAAATAGTTATTCATACCTTCCTGAAATACCTGAATTTTGCGAAAGGTGTAGAGTAGATGGACAGGGGTTTAGTTGAAAGTTTAAACTAACATTTTCTGCAGGAATATTTCGTCGTCCCAACCAGCCGAAGTTTTAAGCCAGTTTTTTTTGACTCCAGATTTAACAAAACCTTCTTTTTCAAATAGATGGATGCTCGCCTCATTTTTTGCGCCGATGTTGGCATACAATTGTTTCAATCCCAACACTTCAGCAACATATCCAAAAATCGCATTCAAGGCATCGGATGCGTATCCGTGATTTCTGTTTTCTGTTTTATGAATTAAAATACCGATTCCAGCGCGCATGTGGTAGGGGTCGAAATCAAACAAATCGACTGCGCCAACAGCTTTACCGGTTTTGTTTTGAATAACGAGGCGTAACTGCTTGGTTTCGTAAATATCTTTTGCTGATTCTTTTAAATATTCGGCAAGAATGTATTTTGAAAATGGTGCACGGGTATTGCTCACTTCCCAAATTTCCATATTATTTTCCCAGTCGTAAAGCAAGTCAATATCGTTGGGCTCAAGAGGTCGGAGCGATATTTTTCCGTATGTGAGGTGGTTGTTCATTTATAATGTCCTTTACAAGATATTATCACAACATTGTCATTTACAACGCCGTAAACAAGTCTGTTTTCATTGTCAATTCTTCGGGACCAATAACCCGACAATTGATGTTTCAGCGGTTCTGGTTGCCCCGAT
>JBBQPP010000152.1:0-7939 GCA_038217255.1 Bacteroidales bacterium
AACCTTCTGCGATATTATGAACTACCGAATTTCCTGATCTCCTCAAATCTTCTGTAAGTGCATATTTTTCTTCTGGCGGGAAAAGCTTAATTATTTTATAAACTTCGCGAAGCAAAGAAAAAGCTTTTTGCCAAACCGACATATCCCTGAAGTCATTGAATTTATTCATAGTTAGAAGTACTAATAATCCTTCTCATTTTTCTTTTCTCTCACTTCTTCTCCGTCTTTGCCTTAGCCTTTGCCTTGCCTGTTTTCTACCTCTTCACCCTCGCATTTCCCTTCCAAATACTCCAAACCATATCTTCATCGGCAGGTTGACCATAATCGGTAAGGAATGTAGTTGCCAAAGCGCCAGTTGACCAGCCAAATTGCGGCCATTTTTCGGGTGCCCAACCTTTAAGTATTCCATATAACATTCCGCCAACAAAACCATCGCCGCCACCAATTCGATCGAGGACGCTGATTTGGCGCGGTTCAACCACATGCCAGTTGTTACCTTCGAGCATGATTGCGCCCCATAAATGTTCGTTTACGCTAATAACTTCGCGAAGAGTTGTGGCAAAAACAGATGCATTAGGGAATGTTTCTTTCACACGGTTAATCAGTCCTTTGAAGCCATCGATTTTTTCATGTAATCCTTCGCCACCTGCAGGTGGTCCTTCAATACCAAAACAAAGCTGAAAATCTTCTTCATTTCCAATCAGAATATCACTAACAGAGGCAATTTCATTAAAATTGGCATGTAACTCTTTTTCGCGGCCTTTCCAAAAGGAAGCACGATAATTTAGATCGAACGATATTTTTGTGCCATGTTTTTTTGCAGCTCTTGCAATTTCCAGGCAAAACTGACTTGTTTCGGGCGAAAGTGCAGCTATCAAACCTGAAAGATGGACGATTTGAACGCCTTCAGTTCCGAATATTCTTTCCAAATCGAAGTCTTTTACATTGAGTGTTCGACCAACTTCACCTGCACGATCGTTATGCACTCGAGGACCACGAGAACCATAACCACTGTCGGCAATATTAAATTGGTGGCGGTATCCCCATGGATCTCCTTGTTCAACTTCGGGCCCTTCAAAATCCATGTTCCGGCTTTTCAGATTGCTTTTTATGAATTGGGCAATTGGACTTCCTTTTACAAAAGTGGTAAGGACTTTTACCGGCAGTCCAAGATAAGATGAAACACTGGCAACATTAGTTTCAGCGCTGGTTGCATACATTGTGTATGTGTCGCTGCTGTGAACCGGTTGGCCATTTACAGGGGTAATTCTAACACCCATACTTGTTGGGACAAGCATGGCATATTTGTAATTTTCTTTTAATTTCATTTGTATTATGTTTTAAAAATGTTGATAAAGAACTGTTTCAGGTTTCGAGTTAGTTTCTGGATACTTGATACTTGTCTTTGAACTTGCAACCTGTAACCTCTAACTTACAACCTGAATCCCGCAACTTTAAACTCCGAACTTTAAACTTTAAACTCCTATACCCCCCCAAACGCACTGTATCCGCCGTCAACAGGTATAATTATCCCTGTAACAAAGCTTGATACATCGGAAAGCAAAAAGAGTGTTGCACCTTGTAAATCATCAGGATCGCCAAATTTGCCCATGGGTGTATTGTTAACAATTTTCTGACCGCGAGGTGAGAAATTTCCTGTTTTTTCATCAGTCACCAAAAAACGGTTTTGGTTGGTGATAAAAAAACCCGGTGCAATTGCATTTACCCTGATACCGATTTTAGCAAAATGTACAGCCATCCATTGCGTTAGATTGTTGATAGACGCTTTTGCTGCTGAATAAGCTGGTATTTTTGTCAATGGTTTGTACGAGTTCATCGAAGAAATGTTCAAAATATTACCTTTTCGATTTTTTAGCATATCCTTAGTAAAAACCATTGTGGGCAACAATGTTCCTTTAAAGTTGAGTGCAAAAACCTTGTCGAAACCTTCCAATTCAAGGCCGTAAAAAGTATCTTCAAGTTTGTCGATATTTTCTTCGGTTATTTCCTCAACTTTTGTTGTAGCCTGCGGACTGTTTCCACCAGCACCATTAATCAATACATCAATATCGCCAAGTTTTGAATTGATTTCAAGTTTAGCTTTTTCCAATGATGCTTTGTCTAATACATTGGCTTCAACACCAATAACTGTTGATTTGTATTCTGCAGAAATTTCTGCCGCAACAGCATCCGCAAGTTCCTTGTTGATATCAGCTATAGCAATTTTCATATCTACTGAAGCAAGCGCTTTAACAATTGCACTGCCAAGTACACCGGCGCCACCGGTAATTACACATACTTTTCCTTTTAGGTCGTCAAATGAAATTGGTTTCATAATTATTTATTTAAATTCTTTATAATAGTCTATATTCTCTTTGGTAATAATATCGATTGAAGTATAACTTTGTTCTTCTATTTGGTTTTTTTCAACCACAAACCTAAACAGTTTATTTATGGCTTTATATCCTTGTTCTTCAGGTCTTTGACAAATAAGAAACTGCACAATGTCTTTATTTAAAAACTCCACATTCCATTTTACAAGATCGTGGCCAATCAATTTTATATCTTTCAGATTGTATTTTTCAATGAGCCTGCCTGCAAAAAACACTTTTGAATTTGTCACAAAAATTCCTTTGATATTATTCTTTTCAATAATACTTTTCACATTCTCCATCCATTTTTCATCCTCAGTATTTGAAACTTCAGTAGTAAATAGTTGATGCCCGTCTTTGTTATTTATTTTGTACCAGTTGTAAAAACCCTTTTCGCGTTCTACCAAATGGTTTTGATTGTCCATTTCCTTGGCAAAATGGATAATTAAAATATTTCCTCCGGGAAGCATCAAATCAAGGAGTTTGCCCGAAACCAGACCGCTTTGATAGGAGTCTTGGCCAATATAACTGATCTGGCCTGCATTTTTAATTTCTGAATCGATAAATACAAATGGTATGCTTTGTTTTTTTAATTGTTCAATAAATTCAAACGATTCCTTTTTGAAAAAAGGAGCAAACAAAACGCCGTCTGGCTTCAATTCGATAATTTTTTCTGCTTCTTTAACAAATTCAATCCTATCGGTTTGACTAAAAGTAAAGGGTTCAATTTGAATTCCGAATTGCTGAAGTTCTGTAATTCGTTTCTGAATACCAATAAATGGTTTATTCCAGTAGCCTTCTTTTGAGGGGGGTTGTGGAAGAAGGGTAGCAAATACTGACGATCTTTTCGAAGCAAGGTTACTTGCAAAAATGTTGGGTCTGTAATCGAGTTCTGAAATGATATTAAGAATCCTTTTTTTAGTCCGTTCCGAAACCTCACCACGATTGTGTAAAACCCGGTCCACCGTTCCAATAGAAACATTTGCTTTTTCCGCAATATCTTTAATCCGTATTTGACTATTTGTTTCTATAATAATTTGATTTTAAATTGTTTAATTATATATGTAGCATAAAGTGAGGTACAAAACTACTGAATTATTTTAGATTTCGTGTTCGTACACGGAAAAATAATTTCCAAAAATGATCAGCAAAAATTTTGTTGAAATCGAGCTTTTGTAATATTCGGGGTATGTGAATTGAATTTCGAAATTCAATAGTTGACGGGTCTTTAAGTCCTGTCAGCTCCTGAATTTTGAATTGTATTTCAATTAGTTTTTGTTTTGATTATAATATTCCAAAGCTTTTTTTCCTCTCGCAATGCTTGTGATAATGCTACTCCTCCCATTTCAACAACCATTTGTTGCGACATGCGTTCGTTTCCATGATTTGCAATGGCGTGTGCAATTTCGTGTGACATAACAACGGCAATACCATTGTCATTTTTGCAAACTGGTAAAATCCCTTCATAAAATACTATTTTTCCACCAGGCATGCACCATGCATTCATTGTTTCTGATGCCAGCAAGTTGTTCTCCCATTTATAGCCATCAATTAATGACAAGCGATCGATACTGCGCAAATATTCTTCAACTGCTTTTGTTATCCGGTTTCCAACCACTCGTATATTTTGAGTTGTTCGATATTTTTTCAGTTTGAAGTACCGTATTATAACTTTCGTTGCTTAATGATAGCATTTGAGATGATGGAATTGCTGTAAATTGTCTTCGGTTGGTTAATGGAACTGTACTGCAAGCAGTAAAAAATAACAATAAAGCGGCGTAAATTATTTGTTTCCTTTCGTATGGTGTTAAATATGAATTAAAAACTGTTTTCTAATTATGTGCCAATTACTTTTTGAAAGTACAATTTTAATACATTCCTATATTAATAGACGTTTGCATAAATAATTTTGTGTTTTTGAATTTCAGGCGAACTTATACTTCCTGCACCAAAGCCACAATTTCCTGCCCTTTTTTAATGGCATCCAAATTTAATGGAATCGTATCATGATAACGTTCAGGCAAAGATTTCTGGAGGCCTTTTTCAACATTATCAAGTGTTACAATTGGACGAATCTTTAAGTAACTGCCAAACACGATCATATTAAAAACTCTTGGGTTTCCCATTTCTACTGCGGTTACTGTTGCATCTACTTTATAAATATTTATGTCGGTCCGTTGGGGAGGGTGAATAACCCCGTTGGGATCGTAAAGTAAAGTTCCACCAGGCTTGACTGATTTTTCGAACTTGTCCATACTTTGCTGGTTCAAAATAATTGCCGTATCAAAATGTTTTGCAATTGGCGAACTAATCCGGGTGTCGCTCAAAATTACTGTAACATTCGCCGTTCCACCTCTCATTTCCGGCCCGTAAGAAGGGAACCATGTTACTTCCTTATTTTCCATGATTCCGGAATAAGCCAATATTTTTCCCATCGAAAGCACACCTTGCCCGCCAAAACCTGCAATTATCAATTCTTCGGTCATTTTGTTGTTTTATTAATTTTCAGAAAGTTGTTCGCCTTTCACACTGTCTTTCAAATCGCCAAGTGGATAATAAGGTATCATGTTGTCTTCCATCCATTTATTGGCAGCAACCGGGGTCATTTTCCATCCCGAATTACAGGTAGAAACTACTTCTACAAATGAAGTACCTTTTTTTGCAAGCACATTTTCGATGGCTTTTTTAATTGAACGTTTACATTTTCGCACCGCTCCTGCGGTGTGAACTGCCTGTCGTGTAACATATGAAGTTCCGGGAAGTTGGGCAATTAAATTGGTAATCTTCATTGGATAGCCGTTCAAATCGACATTTCTGCCCATCGGTGTTGTTGATGTAACCATTCCTTCGAGTGTTGTTGGCGCCATTTGTCCACCTGTCATCCCGTAAATTCCGTTATTGATGAAAATTACAAGAATATTTTCACCACGGTTACAGGCATGCATAATTTCGGCAGCACCTATTGAAGCCAAATCGCCATCCCCCTGATAGGTAAACACAAAATTATCGGGATATAATCTTGAAATTCCTGTCGCAACTGCTGGCGCCCTGCCGTGGGCAGCTTCCTGCCAATCAATATCGATATAATTATATGCAAAAACTGCACAGCCGACTGGGGCTATACCAACCGTTTTTTCTTGTATTCCAAGCTCTTCAATTAATTCAGATAGAATTTTATGAACTACCCCGTGCGAACAACCCGGGCAATAATGCATGTAAGTATCTTCCTGTACTTTCGACTTGTCGTAAACCAGGTTTTCCGGTTTAATAAGATCTTTTAACTCCATAACTTAATTCCCATGAAAATTTATCTTCCAACGCTTCTACAACCTCTTCGGGTGATGGGATAATTCCTCCCATTCTGCCAAAATAATTCACCCTAGCATTACTGCCAGCTTCATAAACCGACAGTTTAATATCTTCAACCATTTGTCCTGCACTCATTTCAACCGACATAAATCCTTTTACTTTGCGCGCCAGCTCTTTAATAATCAGTTTTGGAAACGGGAAAAGTGTAATTGGCCTGAGTAATCCAACTTTCAATCCTTTTTCACGTGCAATTTCCACTGATTTCTGGCAAACCCTGGATGTGGTGCCAAATGCCACAAGAACAAATTCAGCATCATCACATTGAAAAGTTTCGTATCTCACTTCCTTTTCTTCCATCATCCTGTATTTCTCCTGAAAGCGAAGGTTGTTAGCTTCCATCTCTTCTGAATCCATTACGAGAGATGTAACAACATTTTTCTTCCGGGAGGCGGGTTTTCCTGTGGTTGCCCAACTGCCCCATTTTTCGTGTATTTCTTCATTTGTCCACCTTGGTTTAAAATCTGCAAGTTCTACTTTTTCCATCATTTGCCCCAGGGCACCATCGGTCAAAATCATCGCGGGGTTTCTGTATTTAAAGGCAAGTTCGAAACTCAAATCAACAAAATCGTTCATTTCCTGAACCGATGATGGTGCTAAAACTATTAATTTATAATCTCCGTGTCCTCCACCTTTTACCGCTTGAAAATAGTCGGCCTGAGAAGGTTGTATTGTTCCCAAACCCGGACCACCTCGTGTCACATTTACTATCAGACAGGGCAATTCTGCACCTGCCAAATACGAAATCCCTTCCGACATTAAACTAATTCCCGGACTTGAAGAAGAAGTCATTGCTTTTTTGCCCGAACCGGCTGCGCCATAAACCATGTTAATTGCTGCAACTTCGCTTTCGGCTTGTAATACCACCATCCCCGTTTCTGTCCAGGGCTGCCGCATCATTAGCGTTTCCATCACTTCCGACTGGGGTGTAATGGGGTAGCCAAAATAACCGTCGCAACCGCAACGGATGGCCGCTTCCGCCAGCACCTCATTGCCCTTCATTAATCTTATTTCTGCCATATATTTCCTTATTTTCGATTTTCTCATTCTGTTATTTCTTATTCTGTTATTCTCTTTTTAATCTAAAATAAGGAATAAGGAATACGAAATGTAAAAGTTTCTAAATCTTAACACGATAAATTGTAATGCACGTATCCGGACAAACAACGCCACAATTGGAACAGCCAATACATTCTTCGGGGTTTTCCATATATGAATAATGATAGCCACGACTGTTTACTTCGCGGTTTAACTGTAAAACATCATGCGGACAGGCCTCAACACAAAGTCCACAACCTTTGCACCCTTCATTGTTAACAACAACTGCACCTTTAACTTTTGCCATTTTTAAGATATTTTGCCTAAAATTAGTAACCTTAAACTTCTAAAAAGAAAATAAAAATCAGGTTCTGAAAAAATAATTTCAATAAGTTAAAATCCTTAAAATAAACAACATGTTTACTTATAGATTCATATCAAACTGCTTGAAATAACTATTGATTGATTTGAAACTACAAAACTATTTTTCCTGAAAATATATTATGCAACATAAGTTGCTATTTCGGAATAATGAAGGAGATAGATATCAATGATTTCTATTTAAAAAATCCTCATATCAAATGGAAAAGTATCCAGGTTATGGATTTTTATTCTTGAAAAATCATTGTGTTTAGGATTTATCAGAATATTGAAATCTCCTTTTGTAACTGATGACGGAACCTTAAAAACACAAAATTCATTATTAATAACCAATTTATCCTCTATAATTTGAGTTTCTTTAATATGAGGGAAAATATTTCAATTTGACAGCAAATCCAGGATATTGATGGCAAAAATCGCAATATCATCGGGTATTTCAATTGTCATCATTACATAATCCGATGGTAATGTTGCCCAAGTATAATGAACAGCGACTTCGGCCATGGCGAGAGAACGATTTGATGCTGTGTAAATCAACTCAACACCCACTGAATTCCACCTTGCACCTTACAGGGCTGCACCTTTCCCCGAAATATTTCCAGAATTTTTTTTCGTGATAACCGAAATTCTTGCATTAGGACAAAATTACACAATTTATTCTTGTCAATTCCCCAATTACCATCTCTTTACCATAAGAACCTTTCAGCAATTCAAATGGTTTTATATTTCCCAATGTAAAAATTGGGTGTATCTAACCATAATTTGAATTTATCCATATCGCC
>JBBQPP010000153.1:0-7928 GCA_038217255.1 Bacteroidales bacterium
CAACTAAATCAAATCTGTACAAAGCGTCTTTTCCTGAACGGGTTCCTACAAAATAAATGCTGTTGTTTTTTATTTTCAGATTTTTCAATTCCCCAAAATCTTTTTCCAACAATATTTCAAAACTATCATTTTTCAAATCAAGTTTTGCTAAACGCTTTCCTTGCGGAAGCAACACAATTACTGCTATTTCATTTTCATTTAACCACTCAGGTGAAAAGAAATAGTTGTTGTTTTCGGTTTGAAAACGGTGCAGTAATTTTCCATCAGGAATATGATAGATCGACAAATAGTAATCGTTGGAAAAATTGGATTCTACTACAACGACACTATTTTTATCGGGAGAAATTGACGGAGCAAATGCTGTAAATTCGGGAAAAAAGGATAAACTATTTCTGTTTTCAACATTTAGAAGCCTGATTAGTGATTTACCACTGTGCTCCCAGCGAGCGTCCGCAATTTGCTCTGACCAAACCATCCATTCGCTCCTATAATTTACTGATTCATTAAAAATAATTCCCGGAGTGATTATCTTTTTCTCATTTCCATCCAAATCAATTTTAACAAACGAAGGTGTTTCGTTTAAAGCTGTTTTGTATGATATAATCGATGAATCATTTAGCCAATGATTATACCGATAATTTGAATAGGTTTTGTTTGCAGGCGAAACAACTTCAAATTGTACAGGTTTAAAGTTTTTATCTTCTGCTATCCATTTATTTCTCAAATCCCCGAAAATAGTATTATACAATTGGACTTTATTATACCCTGTTTTTTCTTTGAGGGTTTTATTGAAGGGGTTTAATGACAATGGTTTCTTTCCAACCCTATTTAAAACCGAGTTCCACAAATCAGCTCCATATTTTTCGCGCGTTGCCGCGACCATATAATAACCAAGCTGATAGTGGTCGGGTACATTATTTTTGTATGAATCATTGTATGCTTTGTCGTATTTGTAATTACCTTTTTCGACAGCTAGTGCTTTGTGCTCCATCAGAAATGAAGGGAATCTGCCCCGCCCCGAATTACTTAAAGCTGTTTCGAGTACAACTGCATCGCCTTCGATAAACCACCACGGGGCGTATAAACCAAAAAACAGTGCAGTTCCCTGTTCCCCAAAAATGGCTTTTAAAATTTTGGGTAATTCACTGTTTACTTTATCAATTTGAACCACATGCCTAAACTCGTGAATGGCCAGTTGTTCAATCCAATCTTGGGCGTAAATCTCCTGATGCGGAATGGTGTATAACTCAACCCGTTTGGGTGCCCAAGCTACCAATCCATTCGATTTAACAGTTTGGGTATGAAGAATAATTGATATTTTTTTGGGCATATAATTCAATGTTATACCTCCAACAAGATAAACTTTTTCCATTACAACAGCCAGCCTTTGTGCCTGGATTTCATAATAATCGGGATATATAATCTGGAAATTTTCGGTATTGATTTGTCGCCATTTCAGGGAAGCCGGATCTTGTCCGGTTTGGAAGTATTGTGCTTTTGAAACATTCAAAAATCCTATAAATAAAAAGAAAAGAAACAGTTTTTTCATCCTTAAAAATTAAGATTTCCAAAATACGCAAAGATGAGTACATACAAACAAAAAGCCCGGAAAAATTTCCGGGCCTGCAATTATTCCAAATTTTTTTTTATCTGACTTCGTTTACACCAAGAATTGGAATTGGATTTTCATCATCGTTCGCATTTAAAACCGACTGATATAATGTTGCAAATGCAGCGTGTACCCACATTATTGAAATAATAACTCCTACAAAAAATACAATCAAACCACCAATAAATATAAAGAATGAGATAATTGCCATTCCAAAAATCGTCCAACCATGGCCTTTTGTCATTTGCCAACTTTTTTCAACTGCTTTCATGGCATCCATGTTTTTGTCCATTACTAAGTACGAAACAAAAGCCAAACGACAGGCAATGATAATCCCTGGAATAATTAGCATAACGAACCCAAGTATTACCAGGGCAATAACAATTAGGTTGGCCAAAACAACATTCAGATATTGTGTTTTAAATCCTTCAAAAAGAGTTTTAAGATCAGCCTCTTCGTCTCGCATTGCTTTGAGGAACAAATACTGTTCGCCATATTTTATAATCGGCATAAATAAAAAAGTATATGCCAGTCCAAGTATAACAAACGGGAATATTAGAAGCATTGGAAAACCAAAACCGTGATTGCCGTCAAATTTCCAGTTTGCACCTGCTGATGGGCCATTTAGCAATCCTACAATAATAACTGCAACTAAAAGTGTCAAAAATGCTTTTTCAAAAATTTTGCGCCAGGCAAAACTAAAACTTCCCCCTGCCGAGGGAACCAAATCACGATAATTCATATTTTCCATTTTTTTGAGTTTTAAATTGTTTATTTTGAACATTGTTGAACCAAAAGTAAATGAAATCAAAAAAAAATCCTTCCTACTTTGGTAGCGTTTTTAATATTTACTACTTTGGTAGGTAACTCAAATTCAGCACTCTTTGTATTATTGCACATCACTACTAAAGTTGAAATGCAAATGTGGATCGACACGGTTTTATTTGTTATTACTTTCATAGTTTCGGCGGCGTTGGCTGTTATCGGTATAATGGTTACTTATCAGTTATATCAAACCCACAAAAAAACTGTATTGCAGATTTTGCTTTACCAGCAAATTTTCCTGATTTCGTTTTTTATTTATGGTATTTGGGGAAATATTGCACTTCATGAAATTTTGGCCGATTTGAATCTGAGCCAAGACTTGGAGACAAAAATCGCCATTTTCATTCCCGTATTAGGAATCCCTTTTTTGATTGTAAGTTGGTTTATGCTTTTACGATTTGCTTTCGCTTTAAATGGTTTTAAGGATTCAAAAGGATTTCCGTGGATTTATTTTCCATCGCTTTTTGTTGTTGTTGTCGTGTTTTCAATTCTCATCAACAACGGAATAATCAGCGTTAATTCAAATCCCGATCTCTTTATTGTTCGGTCAATTACAGCTATAAATTATAACATTCACATTTTCTTTCTTGTTCCATTTATTTTTGAGAAGAAGAATAAACCTTTAACAAAAGAGGTGGTTTTTATGAAAAAACATGCCTTTTTCTATTTCCTTGGAGTTACAATATATACAGGAGTTTTGTACTTTTTCAATATTTTTGGTTCGGTTTCTGAATGCATTTCAATCCTGTTTTTGTTTTCTGTTAGCATTTCAATTCCGTTGATTATTAAATTGAACGAAAAGACGCAACTTTTGCCTCAAACTTCAACAAACATAAACTACAGCGAGTTTTGCAACCACTATGAAATTTCGAAACGCGAGGCTGAAATTGTTTTGGAAATTTGCACAGGAAAAACCAACAAAGCAATTTCCGAAAAACTATTTATCACGTTACAAACTGTGAAAGACCACAATTACCGTATTTATTCGAAATTGGGTGTAAAAACCAGGGTTCAACTTACCAATTTGGTGAGGGAGAAAACTGGGGAAAGCCCATACTAATCCCCCGTGGGAAGTTTGAAGAAAAAGAGAAAATAAGAAATAAGGATAACGAATATAATAGGGGAAAACAGGAATAATACTTTCTCATTTCTTATTCCCTGCCCCTCCCGGTCAGGCGGACTTATTGGATATTTCTTATTTTCTTATTTCTGGTGGTGCTTTCTTCATTCCTCAAAAAACATTTCCTCCTTTATTCGGGTAATCCGGGTTAGTGCGTAGTCCACATTATTTCCACTTTCTCCGGCTTCTTTCAAATACAAGCGATAATAATTGAGCGCCAATGTTTTGTTTGAATTGTATTCTTCATAGGTTGTGGCAATTTCAAAAAGAACTTCAGCATTTTCCGGGTCCAGTTCATTGGCTTTTTGGAGGGCAGCAATTGACTCTGCAAATTTTCGCTGCTGACCGAAAATTTGACCAAGATGATGATACATTTCCGGCAAGTAAGCGGGTGTGGCAGCCTCAATTGCAGCATTCATATAATCTTCGGCAACTTGAAAATCATTCAATTTTTTGTTGCATAAACTGAGGTAAAACAAAACATAAGGGTCGTTTGCAGTTTGGCTTAAACAGATTTCCAAAATGGATATAGCTTTTTCATAGTACAATGCAAAATAATTTGAAATCCCGTAATTCATCAAAACAGGATACAAGGAATCTCCACCTGCCTTGAAATAATTTTCATATTCTTTTTTTGCTATCACGTATCCTTTAATCTCATAAAAATACTTTGCGCGCTCACTGTAAAAATCCGCATCTCCCGGAAAATAAGAGAAACCTGTTTCTATTAATTTTATAATTTTTATTGCCTCTTCTTTCTTATCGTAAATGCGGATCAGGTTAAAATAAGACGAATAATCCCGAGGATTTTGGGCCAACACTTTTTCGTATAATGTTATTGCTTCTTCCTTTTTCCCAACCCTGAAAGCACTGTATGCCAATTGTTTGTTCCAATAAACATTTGTAGAGTCCTTTTTAAAGATATCTGAAAAGCAATTGTATGCACTTTTGTAATCTTTCAAACTGATATAGTTTCTGCCCAGTTTTGCGGCAAGCGTTAAATTTTCGGGCTGAAGTTTTGCCGACTTTTGAAAGTAAGGTGTCGCATCCTGATAATTTCCTAAAACCGCCAATCCTTCCGCCATTTCCGAAATGATTTCAGGATTATCAGGTTGAAGTTTCAAAGCCTCTGAATAAACTTTTACTGCCTCCTGATAATTCTGCAAACTGCTTAATATCAACCCTTTTTTGAAATACAAATCAGCATTTGCATTTTCCCCAATTTGCTTTTCAATTTGAATTAATGCTTTATCATAATTCTTATTCAGGATTAATAAATCGATTTCTTGTTGGGCAAAGGAAATAATTGAAATGATTAAAAAAGTAATGAAAAAGAAAAGCGATTTTGCAGTTTTCATGGCTTGTATTTTTGGTTAA
The DNA here is from genome assembly GCA_038217255.1 of Bacteroidales bacterium. Lineage (GTDB taxonomy): Bacteria > Bacteroidota > Bacteroidia > Bacteroidales > Prolixibacteraceae > Draconibacterium. The sequence goes on from JBBQPP010000153.1 coordinate 4,932, forward strand.
TTGAAAAAAAATAATTCCTGTAAATCATGCAGAATTCTAATTAAAAACACTTTATACGATTTACAGGAATGACTTTGCAGCAAAATATTTATTGAAGTTGGAAATTTATAGGTACTGTATAACTGACATTTACAACCTTGCCTCTTTGCTTTCCAGGTGTCCATTTAGGAAGTTCATTTACAACCCGTAAAGCTTCTTTGTCTAAAGAAGGATCAACACCTCGTGCAATTGCCACATTAGCCACGCTTCCATCTTTTGTTACAACAAAAGTTACATAAACTTTACCCTGTGTTCCTTTCTTTACAGCGTCATCGGGGTATTGTACTGCATTTGCAATATGTGTTCGCAAAGCCATTTCCCCACCCGGAAATTCGGGCATATCTTCAACTATGAAAAATGTTTGTTCATCAGCACTTAACGATTTTAACTGGATTTGCTCCTTTTTTACGAGCAAAGTATTTCCAATACTATCGGTAGTAAACTCAAATCCAGATGTAATCGAGAAAGTATTTTTAAATTTCTCAATATCCGCATCGGTTCCTTCGATTTTTATTTTTCCATCTGGCAAAATTGTATGTTTTAAAATCAATACATTTTCATCTTTTGGTTCTTCCTGGATTACATATTCCTTTTGATCGCAAGCAAACGCAATTATAAGTGCTGCTGCAACTAAAACGCCAAATACTAATTTTGAAATGGCATATTTTGATGATTTAATTTTTGATATCATTTTGATTCGTTTTTTAATTAATGATGAATTGAAGTTATTGGCAATTTCTAATTGATAGCCAACCGCTTGATTTAAAAGTAAATGTTTGTATTGCGCGGGACTGATCCCGGCTTTCAGTACGGCCTGATCGGCTAAGTACTCGTGGTTTTCGCGGATAACACGTTTCAAAATCCACATAAACGGGTTAAACCACTGAAAAACAGTCATAATCTCTAAAACCAGCACATCAAATGTGTGTCCTTGTTTTATGTGTTCCATTTCGTGCGCCACCATTTTTTCGTAACCCGGCACACTTTTTTTTCCGGGATTGATAAAAACATAACTCAAAAACGAAAACGGACTAAAATCTTTGTCAATGGAAACGAATTTTATCGACCCGTTTTTTTGAACTGGATTCTTACGTATCAGCAACAAAACCTGTGTCAAACGAAAAATGAACCGTCCAAGAAAAAACAGTAATCCAGCCAAATAAATTAATACTATTATTTTACTTGAACTTATGGATTGTTCCACCGAACCTGAAAAATCGCGGCCATAAATTGTAACCGCTTCCAATAAATTACGATACGGTGTTACAGTGATTTCCGCCAGCATAACAGGTTGCGGGTCATAAACACGGAATTTCAGGAAGGGCAAAAGAATGGAGAAAATAACCGAGATTAACAGGAATAACCTGTTTAGCCTGAAAAAAGTCTCCTTCCGCAAAAACAGAATGTAGATGAGCGAAAGTAAAGCCAAACTAACGCCCGATTCGAGCAGGAAATTTACCGCGCTATTCATTTTCGTCGGGATTTTCAGTTTGCAAATCGCGTTTCACTTCTTCCATTAATTCATCCAAATCCGATAAACTCATGTTATCTTCTTTGGCGAAAAAAGACACCATTTCCTGAAAAGAACCGCTAAAATAGTTACGCATAAAATTCTTCATGAAACTGCGCGTGTAATCTTTTCGCGATACTAATGGGAAATATTCGTGCGTTTTGCCATAAGCTTTGTAGCCCACAAAACCCTTTTTCTCCAAAATACGGATTATAGTAGAAACCGTATTATACGCGGGTTTTGGTTCAGGAATCTGCTCAACGATATCTTTTACAAACGCTTTTTCCTGTTCCCAAAGCAAGTGCATGATTTGTTCCTCGGCTTTTGTTAATACTTTCATTTTTATAGGTTTTAATACAGTACAGAGTATATAGTAATGAGTATAAAGTACAGTCCATCCACAACAAAAATCATACCCTAAAACTATAAATTTAGTTATAAAATTAATTCATAATGAATTTAGGGGAAATGAAAATTATTTATTGTTCTCATAATCTCTTGCTTTAAACTTGAAACTTTAAACTAACTTGGATATCCGATTCAAATATACAACTATGTTTTTAGTTTACAAACTAAACGTATAGTTAATTTTAATATTATCTTTAAATATCTTATTAACTGACATTTAAATAACTAACATTTTAGTTCAAGACCAAAATTAAGTTTGTTTTTTGATTTTATTTGAAGGAAAGAAATAAAAAGAAACCCACCGTTTCAGGAATTAATAAGGTTTTTAATGTGGAGGTTCATTTCGTGCTACTAAGGTTGAAAAACAGAATAAGGTTTTTGATATATTGCTAATTATCAGACAATTACATCTATTAGTAATCTTTAAAACCTTATTTTCAGAAAAAAACCTTAGTAGAATTGGATAGCGAACTACCCAAACCTTATTTACCTTATGCACAATATGTGTTAAATGCACTATTTTTAAAATAAAAGAACCGTTCCCTTTATTTTAAACAAATAAGGAACGGTTCTTTTGGCAGTCATTCAATCATCTAATGCAATATCTCAAACTCATCCCGATCATCCAAAAGCGGAAAGCTTTTTCGATAATCATGAAGTTCGGAATATGAAATTTCGAATGTTTTGATGCTTTCATTTTCTCCCATAAATTCAGCAATTCCTTTGGGTGAAATCATGCAAGAATTTCCTAAATATTCTATACCTGTGCCATCAATTCCGGTGCGATTGACACCAATACAATATGATTGGTTCTCGACTGCGCGTGCTACCAGCAAGGATTTCCAGTGATGATGACGGGGAGCGGGCCAATTGGCAACAAAAAGCAGCACATCATAGTTTTCAGTATTTCTTGCCCACACCGGAAAGCGTAAATCGTAGCAAATTAGTGGGCAAAATTTCCACCCTTTATATTCAACAATCGTTTTTTCATTTCCGGCGGAATAAAAGAGAGGCTCCTGCCCCATTGTAAACAAATGGTG
>JBBQPP010000154.1:0-7922 GCA_038217255.1 Bacteroidales bacterium
TTTTTGGTATTTCAAATGTAGTTAACGTGTTGTTGTTCATATCACTATCCAATCTTTGGGCAGTAAATGAATAGGCTAGTTTAAACCAAAATTCCGAACCTTTGCCAACTTTACTGTTTACGCCTATTTCGCCTCCCATCAACCCTATAAGGTTGTTTGAAATTGCGAGCCCCAAACCAGTTCCTCCATATTTTCGGGTGGTAGAATTATCAGCTTGAGAAAATTCTTTAAACAATTTTTCTTTTCCTTCATCTGAAATACCAATACCGGTATCCGTAACTTTGAATAATAAAGTAATTTTTTCGGGTTCATTTTGAAGGCTCGTAATCGAGATTTTCACACTTCCCTTTTCAGTGAATTTAATAGCATTACTTACAAGGTTGGTAATCACTTGGTTTAAACGGAATGGATCGCCAACAAGGGTGTCCGGTAGATTTTTTTCCATTTCAAATTGCAATTCAATACCCTTTTTATCGGCATTTAACCGTTGCAGTTTAACAATAGTGTTTAATGTTTTTATCAACGAGAATTCAATATTTTCCAAATTAACCTGACCTGATTCTATTTTTGAGAAATCGAGGATGTCATTAATTACATTTAACAGGTTTTCGCCCGAAGAAACTATGATTTCAGTTAACTCTTGCTGATATTCAGTTAATCCTGTTTCTTCAAGTATTTTAGAGAATCCGATAATCCCATTTAAAGGAGTTCTTATTTCGTGCGACATGTTTGCAAGGAATATTGCTTTTGCCTTTGCTGATTCCTCGGCTTTTACTTTTTGAATTTCGAGTTCTTTATTTGTTTTTTCAAGATGTTTTAATAAACCGCTCAGTTTCTTTTTTTGAAAATGCAAATCGAGAAAGATTTTAACTTTCCCTAACAATATTTCAGGAATTATCGGTTTGGGAATAAAATCAACTGCCCCGGTTTCAATTCCTTTAATAATGTGTAAATCGCTTTGGTGAATTGCAGATACAAAAATAACGGGGAGATATTTGGTTTTAATCCTTTTGCGCATTAATGACAATGTTTCATATCCGTCCATTCCAGGCATTTGAACATCAAGAATGGCAAGTGCATAATCATCGGTTATTGTTTTTCGCAAGGCTTCTTCGCCTGAGGTTGCCCTTTCGATGGTTACACAAAAATCACTTAACAGCAGTTCTAAGCTTATAAGGTTCTCAACCAGGTCGTCAACAATTAAAATTTTAGCTTTTTCCATCTTTTATTTAAATAACCAAATTTTTAACAATTCAAATAATTTGTCCACGTCAAGGGGTTTCGAGATGTAGTCATTTGCACCGCTGTCAATTGCTTTCTGATAATCTTCTTTCATCGCTTTGGCAGTTAGTGTAATAATAGGGATAGTCTGTAATTCGGGGTTTTTTCTAATAATTTCCATGGCTTCATAACCATCCATAACCGGCATCATTATGTCCATTAATATCAGGTCAATATTTTTGTTGTTTTTCAATACTTCAATGGCCACTTCACCGTTTTCAGCCTCAAATATTTCAATCCCTTTTTCTTCGAGTATTTGTGCCAGGGCAAAAATATTTCTAATATCATCATCAACAAGCAATATTTTTTTTCCGTTAAAAACAGTTGTTGTGCCTGAATTTTGAGTTTTGGATAAAGGCTTTTTTGGATGATTATTTTCAATATGATGAAGGAAGATTGACACTTCATCCATTAATCTGTCATCCGATTTGATTCCTTTAATTACAATTGATTCAGAATACTCCGTTAATTCACGGATTTCAGATTTGTTTAATTCCCTGGCTGTGTGAATTATTATGTACGGTAACGGAATTTTTTGTGCATTTAATTTTTCAAGCAATTCAATTCCTGAAAAATCGGGCAAGCCCAAATCCAGTATCACGCAATCAAAAGATTTTGCTGAAATTAATTCAAATGCTTGTTTTCCTGTTTTTGCTTCGTATATAATTAAATCTTTGTTTTTCAACATAAGATGTAATGCCTGTTGGGTTGACGGGTCATCTTCAACTATCAAAATATGGCTAAATTCAACGCTTATCAAGTCTCTAATTTTATTTAGTGGCACTTGTTTATTAATTGTCGATGGAGTTTTTAATTCCTCAATATCATCAAAAACAACTTCGTCAAAACGGCTTATGTGGTGAATAGGAATCTGGCTGGTGCTCAAGTTGTTCTTTAACTTTTCATATTCTTCCGGCAAATTCAATTCTTCTGCAATTATTATTGCTTTAGGCGAATATTTCTCTGCCAGTTTTAAGCCATCCGCAATATTCCCGGCCACAACCGAATTAAAGTTTTTCTGTCGGCAATGGAAAAGTAAATTTTTTGCCTTTTCTCTATCGGGGTGTATAATTAGTATTGTTATACTGTTTAATTCTGATTCCCTGTCATCTTCAATAAATACAGGAATTTGCTGTCGGTCGGTATCGGGTTTTTCCACTGATTTTACCTCTTTTGAAGACAAATTTGAATCAGCAGTCAACTCGTTTTTTGGTTTTACTTCAGGTTGTGAATTACTTCCGGTTCCAATTAAATTTTGGTCGAGCGGAAGGAAAATGGTAAAAACAGAACCAATATTTTCCTTGCTTTCAACCTTTATTTCGCCACCTAACACCCTGATTAATTCCTTTGAAATGGAAAGTCCCAGCCCCGTGCCGCCAAATTTGCGCGAAATGCTCCCGTCAGCTTGTTGGAATGCCTCGAAAATGGCATTAAATTTATTTCCCGGTATTCCAACTCCTGTATCTTCAACCGATATAAAGCACGTGTTGCTTGTATTTAATTGCTCATTTGTAAACTTTGTATTTGGATTGGGAATCCCAAAATTAATTTTAACTCCTCCTGAAACAGTAAATTTGAATGCGTTCGAAAGAATATTCCTAATAATTTGAGTTAACCTTTGCTTGTCGGTATAAATGATTTTTGGGAATTGTGCAGCGTTGTTCAATTCTAAATATAATCCTTTACTTTCGGCAACCGGTTTAAAACCTTGCAATATTTCGGTCATTATATCTTCCGATGAAACGTTGTTGAACTCGTAACTCATTTTCCCGGCTTCAATTTTCGACAGATCGAGAATTTCATTTATAAGTTCAAGCAAATCTTTTCCGCTTTTATATATAATAGCGGCTGATTTTACCTGATCGGCGTTTAAATTTCCGTCCTTATTGTTTTGTAAAAGTTTCGACAGAATCAGCAGGCTGTTTAAAGGCGTCCGCAATTCGTGCGACATATTTGCCAGAAACTCAGATTTATATTGGCTTGCTAACTCAAGCTCCTTTGCCTTTTGTTCCAATTCGGTTTGTGCTTTTACCAAATAACTGTTTTTATCGGTAATAGCCTTTTTTTGCATCTCCAGTTCGTTGGTTTTCATCTCCAGCTCTTCGTTTGTAACCTGAAGCTCCTCTTGCTGTACCTGAAGGCTTTTTTCGCTTCTCGTCAATATTTTTGTTTGTTCTGCCAGTTCTTCGTTTGCGACCTTTAATTCCTCTTCCTGTGATTTTAGTACATCGTTAATGCTTTTTAATTCTTCTTTCTGATGGTTGAGTTCATTATTTAAAATTGAGAGTTCGTTTTGTTTCTCCGTTAATTTTTTGTAATGTCCTTTTATTTCAATTTCGAGTTGCTTTATTTCTGTTACATTTTTCGAAATACCAAATGTGCCAATGCATTTGCCGGTTTCATCGAACATTGGTAATTTGGTAACCGAAGTCCACAACATGTTATTATTTTCATCAATCCCTTCCCTTAAATCATCAATAAATCCATTTTTTTCCCTGATAATCTTTTGTTCCTCATCAAAAAACTTTTTGGCATTTTCTTTTGTGTGAAAGTCAAAATCAGATTTTCCGATAATCTTTTCAGAAGAGTTTACTTCAAATAAATGTACCATCGATTCGCTAACGCGCAGAAACTTGCTATCCAAATCTTTGAAATACAAATAGTCGGGTATTGTTTGTAACATTGAATCGAGCAATGCTTTTTCCTGGATTAGTTTTTTCTGAATGATTTTAATCTCGGCCAGATTTTTTACAAGATCATCTTCCCTGTCGTGAAGGGTCTTTGATTGTTCAAGGGTTTTTTGCAGTAATTCTTCATTCCTGTATCTAACTATTGATGCACTGAAGTTAACCGCTATTTTTTCCTTAATAATATTTATAAATTCGATTTTGCCTTCCGAAACTTCATTTACCGAAGCAAACTCAATTACGGCTTGAATTTGGTTGTTGAAATGGATTGGTAGCAAAAATAATTTTTCGGGAATAATTTCTCCTGAAGCACTAAAAACTCTGTGGTACTTATTTTTTGTGTTTAAAGTTTGCAATGAATCCCGGGATGCAGCATTTCCTATTAATCCCTCGCCAATTTGAACTATTTGTTGCAAATCTTTCGTATTTAATCCAATCGTACCGGTAAGTTCAAGGTGTTCCAGAACTTCATCATAAACGTAAATTGCCCCTATTTCAAAGCCAATAAAATTACTTAAATAGGTAATTATTTTTTTTGATAAAACCCTAACAGTAGAATTGCCTCTCATTTCGTCATCCAAACCATTTATCCCCTTTTGTATCCAGTTTTCCTTTTCGGTTTTTAGTTTAATCTCCCCCAGTTTGTCTGCCATTTTGTTTAGCGAAACAGTTAATTCATCATCAGCCGATTTTGGTGCAAGTTTAGAACTGTAATCGCCTTTGGCAACTTTTTTTGAATAAGAGACAATATCCTGGAGGCCAATCTGGATTTTTAAAAAAGTGTTTGATAAATCACCAATTTCGTTTTTTGAATCGAAACTTACAGAAGTACTAAGGTTACCAACAGCAATTTTTTTGAAATTATCTGCCAATTTATTGATTGGTTTGGAAATAGAATTGGAAATTCGGATTGAAATAAAAGTTACAATTCCTCCTAATACTATAACCAACATGAAAATTAGTAGAAATAAAATGTTGAAAAGATATTTGCTCAATGTAAACAATTTCTCGGAAAAAGAATTGCTTACATTTTGTATTGAAGTTAAATTGCTTTGAATATCAGTTAGCTGGTCGTTGTTTGTATTTGCCAAATCTGAACCGATTAATTGAATTGTTTTATCGAGAAAATTTGAAGCATCCTTTGCAACCAACATTACCTCAGTAAGCATTTTGGGATTCAATTTGGAAAACATTATTATTTGATCTCCCATCAATTCAATTTTTGATTGGTCAAAACCAACTCCTTTGCCATAAATTTTGTACATGTAAGGCAACCATTCTTTTTTCGGCATTGCATTTAACAGGCTGTCTATATTGCCAAAAGTTGAAGCTATTTCATTTGATTTCTTTAAATGAGTTATGGCCTGGTCCAACTCATCTTTGTTTCCTGAAAGTTTATATTTATAAAAGTATTCATTTCCCGATCCCAGTTCTTCAATAAAAAACATGTACTCATTTGTGAGAATTGTAATGGTTTGGCTCGACTTAAACAATAAATTTACAACAGAACCTAGTATTACCAAGCTAAACAGGAATATAACATTCAGCAAAGTAAGTTTGGAACGTACTTTGTAATTTGCAAAATGATCGAAAAAATTGCTCATTATTACTGATGGTTTTGTAAAGGATTGCGTCAATGGCGAAAGTACAGAAAAAAATAATATTAATATGCTATTTTATACAATGAATAAGTTAATTGCTTGTAAAAGAAGTTTTTAACAAAATAATAATAATTAAGAAATTGGAAGTAAAATAGAATAAAAATAACCCAATTAATTGTTGGTTGATTACCTTCAAAAAAAGAATAAACCCACTGAGTTCTGTGTTTTTTTTATGATTGAGGTTTAAAAATAAATGTTGAGCCCACTCTGAAAAACAATATTTTGCCACAAAAATTCTAAGCCACAATCCCGATCATTTTCAGGATTGTGGTCGAATAAATTAGTGGAAGTTCTTTATTTTTTTTGACTTTTCGGAGCGGGCTCAAACTTTCTCCCGATAGCTATCGGGATTAAACCCGGAACTTTGAACTACTTTTCCCAGTCATCAGTTCTAAACGATGATGCAGGCAACCCTTCTGTATTAAAAAGTTCGCCAATTACAAAATCGTCGAATGCATAACGCACTGCAACTGGTTTTTCAACATTTGGTGCATAAATTGAAATTCCCTGGTTGGTAATGAATGCCTGTGCAGGAACAAAATTTTTGTTTTCTCCGGCAACTTTAAAGTTTTTCAGATCTTTGCCAAAAGTGGTCAATCCGTTGTCGGCATGTCTGAAAGTAAGTTTTACAACGCTGCCATCTACTGTCATGTTATCCAGTTTTGGCCCGGAAAATTCGAATCCCTTCATGCCGTATGTTTTTGCCAGCGCCAAATAAGCAAGACGTTCACCGGCAGCTTCTTTGTCAGCCGGATGAATACAACTTTTCTCGCCAACATCCATCAAACATGCCATTCCGATATTCTGAATGGAAGTTGAGGCTTTATACTGGGCTTCACGAAGAAAAGCTGAATTCAAACCACTTGTGCCATAATCATAAGGGGCAATCTGGCAATAATAAAATGAGAAGTCACCAATTCCCCATTCTGACCGCCAGTTTTCAATTAATCCCTGCATTAACCTTTCGTATTCTTTTGGTTCGTTGCGGTTCGATTCTCCCTGATACCACAAAGCACCTTTTATGGCATATCCAACCATTGGCGAAATCATTGCATTGTAAAGAACAGTTGGTGTTTGCTGGTTGTAGTCACCAGTCATTTTTTTATCGGGCATTTTTACCCAATCAAAATTTTTAATTCCGCTTTCGCTCATCCAGGGTTCAATGCGAGTTCCGCCCCAACTGGAGCAAATTAAACCTACAGGAACATTCAGTGCCTGTTCAACCATTTTTCCAAAGAAATAGGCTGCTGCACTAAAATCTGCGACATTTTCGGGAGTACATTCCACCCATTTCCCGGGAAAATCTTCCTGGGGCTTCAGATTTTTAACACGGTCAATTGTGATTAAACGGATGTTTTCATTCCCCGAAGTTGCAATTGCTTCATTGGCTCCTAAAACAGGTTGGTTGCGATAGCCGGTCATTGTCATTTGCATGTTTGACTGGCCTGAGCAAACCCAAACTTCACCTATCAAAACATTCTTTAAAGTCAACGATTTTCCATCCGAAATGGTTATTGAAAAAGGACCACCGGCAGATGGAGTTTGCATTTTAATTTTCCATTTTCCTTCGGAATCAGCATTTGCCGAATAACTTTTTTTATTCCACGAAGTTGTGATTTTTACAGTTTTGTTTGGAGTTGCTTGTCCCCAAATGGCAGCATCGGTTTGTTGCTGCAAAACCATATTGTCGCCAAAAATGGCTGGTAGTTTTACCTCAGCTTTTACATTTATTGAAAGCAGAAAAAGGGATAAAACAGTTAAGATTGAAAGAAATTTTTTCATAATTCAGATATTTTGTTGTTTTAAAACTTTAGACTTTGTCAAATATATCAAATTCAAACTTTAATGAGGTTCTCATTTTTAAATTTGATGAATTATTATCTTTTTCAGTTACGGCCAATTCTCTTTTCGTTTGTTTTTCAGGTTAAAAAATATTTGAGGGGAAAACTATTCCAATTTTTTTCAGGAACTTTGCCGCCGATGAAATTTTACCTGTTATTAATAATTGAAAATTGGTTATTGAATGTTCGATTTTGGATATTTCTTAAATTCCCCATTTTGATACTACCCACCAATTCTTAAACCATGAAAGTCTGTATTGCTGAAAAACCAAGTGTTGCCCGTGAAATTGCCGAAGTAATTGGCGCAAAATCACGAAAAGAAGGATATTTTGAAGGAAACGGCTACCAGGTTACCTGGACTTTCGGCCATTTTTGCACACTTTTTCCGCCCGAGGATTATAATCCGCAATGGCGGCAATGGGATTTGAATACCCTCCCGATGCTACCCGAGC
>JBBQPP010000155.1:0-7918 GCA_038217255.1 Bacteroidales bacterium
CGAATAAAGTAACCACACCAAAATTTCCACCGCCGCCGCGGATTGCCCAGAATAAATCCTGGTTCTTCGATTCATTGGCAGTCAGTTTTCTGCCATCAGCAGTTATTATCTCAACCGATACCAAATTATCTATGGTAAGTCCATATTTTCTTGTAATCCAACCAACACCGCCTCCCACAGTAAGACCTGCTATTCCGGTTGTTGAATTTACCCCCAATGGAGTTGCCAAACCATATTTCTGTGCCTCTTCGTCGAATTGAGACAGTAATGCTCCCGGCTCTGCAAAAGCACGTTGATCTTCAGTATCTATCAATACTTTTGTCATTGTCGATAAATCAATAACCAACCCGTTGTTACATAATGCGGAACCGGCAATATTATGACCACCACCCCGAATGGAAACTTCCAACTGGTTTGAGCGTGCAAACTGAATGGTTTTCACAACATCATCGGCATTTTTACATTGGACAATTATTGCGGGTTTCCGATCGATCATTGCATTCCAGATTTTTCTCAATTTTTCGTATTCATTGTCACCGGGAAGGACTACCCTTCCCGTTAAACTGTTTTTAAATTCGTCAACCTGACTCTCATTTAGTACTTTCATCTTTTCTCTATCTATATTTCATACAATTTTCAATTTGAATTCTGTGCCGCAGCCAGATTTTTTGCAATCTGTTTCATAAGAACCGACATTTCTTTGTCTGGACTAAATTCAACGAATTTTATGTATTTATCGACAACAGCCGTATGTGGAGCGGGCATGTAATAAACTTCTCCGGCATTTATGGTTTCTTCTTTGCCATCTGCATGAATTATTTTCATTGAACCTTCAATAACATAGCCCCAGTGAGGAGAATTACATAAATCATGGGGAAGACCTTTTAAAAGAGGGGTAAAATTCAGCGGGCCGTTAATTTCATTGTAACCTATTGTCATTCCACCGTGCCCGGGCGAAACTCTGAATCCTGTTGCAGGATCAGGCTGGATTTGATTTGCCGGAAAATGAAAAGAAGCTGAACCCGTTTTTTCAAAAGCAGTAACATCGATTACATTTGCATTTACAATTGTCAATTTACCATCTGCTTTTCGTGATGCTTGTGCTTCATTCTGCAAATTAATATTTTCAATTGTTGCGCCTTTTTCCTGGCCATTTGAAATGAATGCCAACCCGGCAATTAAAATGATAAAAAATAATAACTTTTTCATGACTAAACTTTTTTTGTTAAACTTAAATTGTCATTTCAAAGTTATTTTAAATCAATGTTTTATACTATTCTTAAACGTTCAGTTTTTTTACTTTAAGGACAAATTTGACTTTTATTTGTGTAGCGATTCCAAATCAGGAAATTTCAACTGGTTTTTTCTTGAATTGTAGTGGAGAACATCCATGTTTTTCTTTAAAAATCCGGCTGAAGTGTGATACGTTTTCAAAACCAGAATTAAAAGCTATTTCTGAAACCGCTAATTTACTTGTGTTCAGCAACATTTTGGCATGCTGCAATCGTTTTTCGGTTAGCCATCTCCCGGGAGTTGTTTGATAGCATTCATAAAATTCTTTTTTAAAAGAAGAAAGACTTCGGCTGGAAATCTGAGCAAACTCACTTATTTTGAGATTGTACTTATAATTATTTTCCATTACCTGCCAAATAGGTTTTTTGAAATTATCGCTCAAATTAATGATATAAGCCAGCAATTCCTTATTGGATGGATTGGTTAATATATTTAAAAGCAGTTCCTTAAATTTTAATTCAAGTAATTTTTCTGATGGTGGTAATTTTTGCGTGAAATAGGGTATCATACTGTAAAAATATGTTCTTATTGCGTCATTCAGACTAATTTCAAACATAATTTCTCCGGATATCGCAGGTGTTTTTTGAATCGATAATTGGTCCCTGAATTCATTTGCAAATTGTTTTAGAAATTCGTCCGGAATATAAAAGGCAAGTACTTCCCAATCAACAGTTTCCGTTAATTCTTGTACATACGCAGTTTTACTTTGAAAAACAGAAGTATCTTTGGTAGCTGTCCACGATTTTTCTCCCAGATGTATAATTCTTTCACCACCTAATGTAAATACGATAAGGTTGTAATGATTATACAACTGCATTAGTTTATCTACCTGTGGACACTTGTAATACACAAAAAGTAAATCCCTTACTGAAAGTTGTTTAAAAGTCTCCGGGTGTGCAATTTTAAAATCATAAATATTTATCATCACAGTATGTTTTTGAAATCCTTTTAATTTAAGGAATTATATTAAGACAAACAAGTATTTTACTATTTTTTGAATTTTATTACGGTAATTTCAGTCATAAAAAAACCACTACCATAACTGGTAACTGTTTTACGACCAACTATTTCTTTAAACTTTTTATTTCACATTCACCTGCCCTTCCGAATTGGTATTTTTAAATTCCTAACCTGGATTGTTCCGCCACCATCTAAAGTGATGTCAACAGGTTTGTTGGTTTGCCATTTTCCTCTGGTAAAATCAAGGATTTCGATGGGTGCCGAACCATTTGCGATTGACCACTCGCTAAGCGGTGTTATACTGCTCCAGGCAGCGGCATTGGGTTACCTAAAAATTGGGACAGGCATTGCCGACTGCTCCGCGTCCAATTTAATGTAGTGCGTTTTTATTCTTCCTTTTTTCTATTTTCTGGTGAATAGTACAACCACCATTTTCTAATTTCTCCGTTTTCATCATACGCATTGAAATTGTGAGTGACATTAGCAGTAACAGCCTTCCAGTCTCCATCTGTTTTTTGCATGCTGTATGCGAAAGAACCATGTCCTTTAGTTGTATCTCCATTGGCATCAATTCGCTCATGATTAAATTCTAACAAACATGATGCAACATCTGCTGAGAACACATGAACTTTATGATTATAAAAATCAAATTTTTCCACCTTTTTTACCCCTACCGTGAAGTCATGCCAAATACCGTCAATCGTTTTATAGTCTCCCCAATAATAGCCGTCTCCAAAAATTATTTGATCGTCTATGTTGGCATAGAAAGTCATTATTTCCTTGTAGTTGAGATTTTTTAAATCCTGAGCATGTTTATTAGTGCGCTCAATAATAGCATTTTTAATTTGGTCAATTTCATCGGCCGATAGTTCTTTATTTTGCTGGTTACAACCAAAAAGCAGGAATACAATTGAAAGATAAATCCATTTCATAGTTTATTATTTTTATTGATAAATGCAAGGGAATTAATAAACGGTAGGTTTAATACCGTTTATTTTATGTTGATGGATGTTTCTATCCTTTAATCGATAGAAAATAATTCCAATAAGGCACCATCCGGATCTTTGAGGACTATTGCTTTAAACCCCGGAGCAACCAAAGGATTTGTCTTACTCATTAATTCGATATTACGCTCTTTGAACCGTTTTAAGTAGGGGTCCAAGTCCTTGACAATAATGGATATGTACCTATGACCTGGTTGAAAGGTCTTAGACAATGGCTTGCTTTTTACATCCTGAATTTTTGCTAACTTAAATCGGGGAGAACCTGGCTCATTGTTCAATTTCAAATTGATAATATCAATGGCTTTACCGTCGGTTAATCCTGCTTCTGTCGCTAACTCAGCACTTCCATGATACGTGCCAACCTTAGTCATACCAATAACATTGGTGTAGAAGTCCAATGATTTTTCCAAATCAGATACAACCACGCCTATCTGTATAGCCTTTATTTCAGAATCACTTAATTCTTTGCTTTGAAATCCTAAAATAATGACTGACGAGAAAATTATTAGGCCGAAAGTGAAATGATAAATTTTTAAATTTTTCATACAAATTTTTTTAAAGTATAGTTTGACGTAAAATTATGATTTTCTTATGATTATGGCTATCCCCAGTAGGCCAGAATCTTTTCTATTTGGTTCAACTATTTTGAGTCTCTGAAGGTGAAATATGAAATCTTTCTCTAAAAATCCTGCTAAAGTGAGAAGCGTTGTTGAAGCCTGATTCGAATACTACGTCACTTATGCTTTTGCTTGTTGTTTCCAGTAGCGATTTAGCTTTTTTTAATCGTCTTTCGGTTATCCATTTTCCCGGTGAAACTTTGTAATATTTTTTAAAGTCACGCTTAAAAGTAGATAAGCTCCTATTTGAGATATTTGCAAAATCCTGAACTTTCAGGTCGTACATAAAATTTGCTTCCATTACTTCCCAAATGGGTGTTTGATATCTGTCTACAATTCGCATAATGTAGGCAAGAATGTGTTTGTTTTCAGGATGTGCAAAGATATTAAAGAGCAGTTCCTTGAACTTACTTTCTAAAATACTTTCAGGCATTGCCTTGTTTCTTCCAAAATATGGAATAAGGCTAATGTAACAGTTTCTGGTTTGATTATCTATTACGAAAGTATCCATCATCGAATCATTGATTTCGGGCAAATTTGTCAATGATAAATGAGGTCTAAACTCATCAAATATAGATCGGAGATAGTCGTCTTTCAAATAGAACACCAATACATCCCAGCCTTCATAATTTGGAGACAATTCTTGTAAAAAAGCACATCTCTTAATCAACAATCCTTTTTTAGGATCAGAAGTACATGTGCTATTACCATGGCGAAATATCCGTTTTCCACTCAATGTAAAATTGAATTGAGTATGTTTGGCATACAATTGAAGAATTTCATCACGTTGAGGGCAACTGTAGTATAAAAACAATGTGTCTTTCATTGAAAATTGCTGAAAGATATCTGGATTCGATTTATGTGCTTCAAAAATATCCATGTTGTTTTATTATTCTGATTAACGATTAAATTTTACTGGTTAGCTTCAGAAATTAATAGAGTCTTTACTTGTTGTGTTTGCAATTATATCAAGGGAGAAAATAAAACGGTATCCCACATCTATCTCACTGTCTTCATGCATTGGTGATAGGTTAGTCCATATTTTTCCTGTACTGCCAAATCAGCCAAATGGGCTTTTCGCGTACCCTCTATGAAAACCTCCCCAATAAAATGAATGTGCATGAATAATGGCATAAGGATATTTTTTTAAATAAAATCTTATAATTCGCTTTACAAGTTACTCTTTTATTACCAATAATATATAATAAAACCTTATTATCTGGGACTTTTACAAACAGAATCCAACGCAAAAATCACCTCATCCACATTCTCCTTCGAAAAACAAAGCGGAGGTTTCGATTTGTGAAAGCAAAAAATTGAAAATGTGATGTTTTTAAATTGATTTTTTTGTAAAAAGAATTAGAAAATGAACACAAAGCAAATACATTTTAACGAAATTGTGGAAAACATTTATGGTTTACCATTTGAGGTTAAAAAGGAGCTAATGAACCTTTTAGGAAACAATATTGCAGGTGAAAGAAGGAGCGAAATAGCAGAAAATCTGTGGTTTTCAAAAAAAGAAGAAAAAGAGGGTTCTCTCAAGTTTTCGTCGGAAATTGGAAAACTTAAGAAAATGATATAATGTAGGTTGCTTTTAGTAATCTCTTTAAAAATCTTTCAGAAGTAGAATTAAAACAACTGAATAAAATCGTTTCCAGTTTTATATTCACCTCATTAATTTTCTCCTTCGAAAAAAAAGATACCGGTCTTAAACATTTAAATTTAGAACTGCACCTTATAAAGTGTGATGTTTTGTCTGAAGAAAAAAAATCAACTCCCCGGAACCGGCATGGTTTCATGAACTTCAATTTCGCAGGCACCATTCCATTCCAGATGAGGATGGCCTTTTAGCAATTCCTTGGCCTCATCCATTTCTTCGGGCGTTGATTGCTGACTTTGTTGCATTAATTCCAAGGGGGCATGATAGGTAACAATGTACTTTTTCATATTTGTTTTATTTAATTGTATTACTCTGATGCAAGTTAGGTAAAAGTTTAAATAAATACAAAAATGTATTAATTTATGCAGCACTATAATTTAAGATAAAATAAATTGGATTTTCCCAATCACTTCATCCACATTCTGCATCGTAAAACAATACGGAGGTTTCGATTTAAAGCTTATATTAAAATGTTCATGTTGGAACCAATATTTAAAAGGTGTTTTAACTTTTTGTATATCCGCACATTTTTTCGTAATTTATACTTGCTAAAAAATTACGAATCAACGGATTAAAAAACCATGAATCTCAATTCCCGGGAAGACCAGGCTTTTTTAAACAGTTTAACCGAAATAATAGAAGCCAATCTGAACAATGACCAGTTTGGGGTTAGTGAGTTGGCTCATGAATTTGGGAAGAGCCGCTCATATATTCACCGTCGGTTAAAGGCTATTACAAATGACTCTGTCAGTCATTTAATCCGTACCGTTCGATTGGAAAGGGCTATTGTATTGCTACAGAAAAATGAAGTTTCGGTTGCTGAAATTGCATACGATGTTGGCTTTGGTAGTCCATCCTACTTTATTAAATGCTTCCACGAACATTTTGGTTATTCTCCCGGAGAATTTTTTAAGAACAATCCTGATCCGGATAAAAATTTCGAAAATGGGATTTTTATAAACGAAGAAACTATTTCTAAAAGTCAAGGCCCAGGCAGAAAATGGCTGGCATTGAGTTTGATTCTCCTTTTAATTCTATGTGCATTTTTAGTAAATAAGTATTTCAATGTTCAACCCCGACATCTTGATTTGGAAAAATCTATTGCTGTTCTTCCATTAAAAAACACGGGGAATAATCTGGAAACCCAGGTTCTTGCTGACGGCATTATGGAAGATATTCTCAACCGCTTGTCGCATATTGAGGGATTGAAAGTGAAATCTCGTATTTCATCGGAAAAATATGAGAATCCTGAAAGGTCGTTACCTGAGATAGCCCGTGAAATGGGCGTGGATTATATTTTGGAAGGCACTATTCTGAAAGAAAAGGATGTAGTTAGAATTTATATCCAGCTGATTGAAGCAAAAAGTGATAACCATGTCTGGTCGGAACAATATGAAAGGGATTTAAAAGGAATTTTTGCATTTGTATCTGATGTATCCATGCAAATTGCAAATGAACTTAATATTGTTCTTTCGGTGAATGAAAAGGAAATGATTAATAAAGTATATACCCAAAATAAAGAGGCATATAATCTGTATAATGAAGGTCGTTTTTATTATGGTTTAAGAACAAAAGAAAATTTTGAAAAAAGCATTGAGTGTTATAATATGGCACTTGCGCTTGATTCAAATTATTTTTTGGCATATGCGGGGTTGGCCGATACTTATGTTACTGGTGTTTGGTTTAATACTTTTTCTAAAGAAGAAGGTTTACAAAAAAGCAGGGCTTACGCTTTAAAAGCAATAAGTATGGATAATAATCTTGCTGAGCCACATGTTACTTTAGGTGCAATTGCTACTTATTTTGATTATGACTGGGATACAGCAGAGAAAGAACTTAAACTGGCAATGAAAATAAATCCCGGTTATATCAGGGCATATAAACTATATGCAGAATTTATGGATGTGATAGGAAATAGGGAAGAAGCCCGAAGATACATCAACATGGTACTTGAATCTACTCCATACGACAGACATAGGATTTGGCTTAGTTATTATTATTATTTAAAAGAAGGTAAATATGAAAAAGCACTTGAAGAATCGAATAAATTGAGTCTTGTTGTTGATAATAAAAGTGGGTCCCCTTCTATGAATTTTAATGTATATATCAGGCAAAATAATTTTTCGGCAGCCCTCGAAGAATATAAAAAACATATCACTATTGTTTCACCTGGAATAAACATTGAAATTTTAGACAGTATTTATGCCAAATCAGGAATAAATGGTTTTTTACGTTTTGTAATTGAATTTGAATTGCAAAACAACGCACATCCTAGTTATATTGCTTGTTATTATGCCATTATTGGTGAAAAAGATTCGGCACTAACTTATCTGGAGCGAGGTTATGAAAGTGGTGTTGGAGGAGTTGTAAGATCTTTAAAAGAC
>JBBQPP010000156.1:0-7908 GCA_038217255.1 Bacteroidales bacterium
CTGAATAAAACCGATGCTGATTTGGCGGTGGGTTGTACTTATAAATATTTGAACGGAGGTCCGGGTTCACCTGCGTATTTATATGTTAAAAAAGATTTGCAGGAAAAATTGACATCTCCCATACAAGGCTGGTTTGGCGACAATAAACCTTTTGAATTCGATATAAATTACAGACCGGCGAAAGGGATAAAAAAATTCCTGGCAGGCACACCTCCCGTTATCAGTCAAATGGCAACTGAACCCGGGATTGATTTAACAATTGAAGCCGGCATCGCAAACATTCACAGAAAAAGTATGCTTCAAACCGATTATTTCATTCAACTTTATACATCATATTCCGAAATCTGGCAAACCGTTGAAAGAATTAACAGGATTATGGAAATGAAAGAATTTGATTTGTTTTCGACTAAAAGAAATATCGTTACTTAAAATTTTCTTTCCAAATCACTTTCTCCTGAATTTCGTAACCACTTTATCAGGTGTTTCAGGGTGCTGCAAAGTCAAAACAAAGGCATCACCCAACGAAATGAAGGAATAATTGAGCTTTCTCGTGAAATTATCTACCTGAATTTCAATAAATAAACTATCAGCCTCTTTTTTCCAAGTCCCATTTTCAGTTTCCATCTTCATTGCAGGGGGTCGCATATTAAATTCCTGTTTGAAACTTCCATCCTCATAGAAATACATATTCCAAACCGAACCGGTATCGCGCAATGTTTTTTCATCACTTTTTGCTGGAACTCCTTTTTGAACAATGGTGAACTCCACTATTTCCCAAACCCCAATAATTTTATTGTTGTTTATGGCTGATGCACAGATGGTCAACAATAACAATATAATTGACAAATATTTAAATTTCATTTTGTGATTTTTTGAGTTCAGGAAGCAAATCTATTAGATATTTTGGAAAAAGATTAATCCTTTCTATTTAAAAACCCAAAGAATTCAATCCTGCCCAGAGCATCTTTTTTCAAAAATCTCAGGGTTTCTTTTTCTATTGCAAACTGAAATTCAATATTATTTCCATCATTTTCCGAAGACACTAATGTTATAAAGTTTCTTGAAATACTCCAATTTCCATTTTTCACTTTGCTTATTTGCCAAATTGGCAAATTATTCTCTTGTGAAAATTCACATTCAGGGGTAAATTCAATTTGCCAAAATTCATTGTTTGCTTTAAGCTGTGTTTCTTTAAAATTATGCAATTCAGTTCCTTTTTCAATGTAATACTCTACCAACTCCCACTTTCCGGGAAGTTGCTTTGAAGGCCTTGCAAACATTTCTGTTGATTTCAGCCAGGTAAAAATTGAATTAAAAAATTTATTTGCCATAATATAAAAAAACAACCTCAATTTGACTTTAATAAGACGTGAAAGTTTAATTTCACTTTCAATCAAAAAAAACAGGCACTGAAAATATCAATGCCTGATCTGTTTTTTTTGTTGATTAAGTCAAACTATTTTACAAATGGAGCGTTGTTCAAATAATCAAAACACAATTTTACACCTTCAAATTGTGTCATCCCCTGGCGAATACCTTCCAGCTCAACATAAAATTCTTCCAATCCGTTTTGGTATGCCTTTGTGAAAATGTTTTCAAAATTCATCATTCCTGATTGGCCAAGAATTGAGCGATCTTTTATATGAAGTATCGGGAAGCGACCAGCATATTTTTCAAAGTAAACAAGCGGGTCGTTTTGCCCCATTACGGTCCAATACACATCCATTTCAAAAAATACAAGTTTAGGGTCGGTGCCGTTCAGCATTAAATCATAAATAACATCACCCGCAACACCCCGTTTTCCTTTATCATCTTCTTTAACCGCCTTTTGAAATTCACCGCTGTGGTTGTGGTATCCCCACTTAATACCGGCACTTTTAGCAATTTCTCCGGCTTTATTAAAAACCTCGCAAACAATAGCCGCATCATCATTGCTTTCAATACTTGGCATTCCGGGTTGAACAACACTCTTTACGCCAACTTTCAAATGGTCTTCTACTGTTTTTTTCCAGAAATCCGCAATTTCGCCCATATTTTCTTTTGAATATTTCCTTATGGGTGGATTTACATGCGAACCGGTAATTTTTAAACCTGCATCGTCAGCCATTTTTCTGAACTGAGCCGGTTCAATCCCATACAATTTACCATCACCGTAACCAGCAGCCTCGGCAGTAGAATAACCAATTTTTGCCACTTTTTTCAAACCGTTGGGAACATCTTCAGTAAACTCTCTTCCAAGTGAATAAATTTGCAAACCAATGCTTTTTTTAGGTGCAAATAAATTCCCATTCGCTTCTGATGCCATTGCCTTCGACATAGAGCCGCCAAACATTCCACCAACGGTAATCAAACCCAGTTTCTTTAAAAAATCTCTTTTAGTTTCCATTTAATTGATATTAGGTATTTTATTATAAAAATTGAATCCAAAGGTATAGTTTTTATGCAAATGTTTTCGAAATGAAAACGATTGTATTTAACTTTTATAGGCGCTGTAAAAAAATCATTTTGCTTAAATTCATTTTAAATTACCCGTCAAAATTTGAAAAAGGATTCTTTAAAAATTGAGTTTAATTGTTTGATTCGCTTTATTTACAAGCAATACAGGATGCAAATAACACTCAATCCAACAACTGAGGCTGATTATGACAGTTTACAACTTTAAGTTATACCGGTTTGACCAAAAAATTTGCTTGATTTCTTAGGGTTGATTATCTATATTTGCCAACCTTGAAAAATTGACTGTGTAAAACTAATAGTAAATAAATCAATGAAAGGATACAAAATTATCGTTCTTGCCAAGCAGGTTCCCGACACACGGAATGTTGGCAAAGATGCAATGAAAGCCGACGGAACGGTTAACCGCGCTGCCCTTCCTGCAATTTTTAATCCTGAGGATTTGAATGCACTTGAACAAGCGCTTCGGATTAAAGACAAATTTCCGGGAACAACGATTACAGTTTTAACAATGGGACCTGGGCGTGCTGCCGAAATTATTCGCGAAGGTTTATTCCGTGGTGCTGATGATGGTATTTTACTTACCGACAGAGCTTTTGCAGGATCAGATACCCTTGCAACTTCCTATGCCATTGCACAAACCCTGAAAAAATATGGTAATTACGACATAATTATAGCAGGAAGGCAGGCTATTGATGGTGATACTGCGCAGGTTGGACCGCAGGTTGCCGAAAAACTCGGTATTCCGCAAATAACTTATGCTGAAGAAATTCAGTCCATCGAAAAAGGCAAAGTTACGGTTAAACGCCGCCTTGAACGTGGCGTTGAAGTGGTGAAATGCCCAATGCCACTGGTGATTACGGTTAACAGCTCGGCACCTGATTGCCGCGCACGAAACGCAAAACTGATAATGAAATACAAACATGCAAAAACAGTTACTGAATTGCAGGTTGCCAACGATGATTATATTCAGCTTTACAACGATCGACCTTACCTTAATATAAGGGAATGGACAGTTCGGGATATTGAAGTTGACATGAACGAATTGGGTTTGAACGGTTCGCCAACCAAAGTTAAAAAAGTTGAAAATGTCGTTCTTCAGTCCAAAGGAGCAAAAGTGATTACTTCTTCTGATGAAGATATTAATCAACTAATGAGTGAGTTAATTGAAAATCATACAATCGGGTAACAGATATAACATCAAACAATTATGAATAGTGTTTTTGTTTATTGCGAAATAGAGGACGGACATGTTGCAGAGGTTAGCATGGAATTGCTCACCAAAGGACGCGCGCTGGCCACTGAACTGGAAGTACAGCTGGAAGCAATCGCCATCGGATACAAACTTGATGGCATTGAAAAGGATATCTTCCCTTATGGTGTTGATGTTTTGCATATTGCCGATGATAAAAGGCTGGCTCCATATACCACATTACCGCATACATCCATAGTGGTGAAATTGTTTGAGGAAGAAAAACCACAGATTGCCTTGATGGGAGCCAGTTCGATTGGCCGCGATTTGGGTCCAAGGGTTTCTTCGGCGTTGCACAGCGGTTTAACTGCCGATTGCACTTCATTGGTAATTGGGAATCATGAAGATAAAAAACAGGATAAAGTTTATGAAAACCTGCTATATCAGATACGTCCGGCTTTTGGTGGAAACATAATTGCAACCATTATCAATCCAGATTGCCGTCCGCAGATGGCAACAGTTCGTGAGGGCGTAATGAAAAAAGAAATCCTCGATCCAAAATACAAAGGTAAAATCAATAAACTTGATGTCTCGAAATACACAAGTGATGTTGATTTTGTTGTTGAAATGATTGAGCGCCACATGGAAAAAAGTAAAATCAATATTAAAGGCGCCGGAATTATTGTTGCAGGAGGTTATGGTGTTGGCTCGATGGAGAATTTTAACCTGCTTTTTGAATTGGCAGAAGTGCTGGGTGGTGAAGTTGGCGCTTCGCGTGCTGCTGTTGATTCAGGCTATATTGAACATGGCCGTCAGATTGGCCAAACCGGAACTACCGTTCGCCCAAAACTTTACATAGCTTGTGGGATTTCAGGACAAATACAACACCGTGCAGGTATGGAAGAATCGGCTCAGATAATAGCTATCAATACCGATCCCGAAGCACCTATAAACGCAATTGCTGATTATGTGATTACAGGTAATGTAGCTGAAATTCTACCAAAGATGATCAAGTTTTATAAAGCGAACACCAAGTAAAATACCGAAAAAATAAAACAAAATGGCAAATTTTTATACTGATAATAAAGACCTGAAATTCCATTTGACCCATCCTTTGATGGAGAAAATTGTTCGGTTGAAAGAACGCAATTTCGAAGAAAAGAAAAAATACGATTTTGCGCCAATGGATTATGAAGATGCACAGGATAGTTTCGATAAAGTACTCGAAGTAGTTGGCGAAATTTGTGGAGACATTGTATCGCCAAACGCTGAAAGCATTGATGCAGAAGGACCACAGGTTGTGGATAATCACGTGGTTTATGCCAGAGGAACGGAAGAAAACATTGATGCGCTTAGAAAAGCCGGATTGATGGGAATGTCATTACCCCGCAGATTCGACGGGCTGAATTTTCCGATAGTTCCATACATTATGGCTGCTGACATCGTTTCACGTGCCGATGCAGGTTTTGTAAATATCTGGGGACTTCAGGATTGCGCTGAAACCATCAACGAATTTGCTTCCGAAGAACAAAAAGAAAAATTTTTACCACGTGTTAGCGCAGGTGAAACAATGGCAATGGATTTAACCGAACCGGATGCAGGTTCCGATTTGCAGGCTGTTCAGTTAAAAGCCACGTGGAATGAGAAGAAAAATACCTTTATGTTAAACGGCGTAAAACGCTTTATTACCAACGGCGATGGCGATATCGCGCTGGTTCTGGCACGTTCGGAGGCAGGAACAAAAGATGGTCGCGGTTTGTCTATGTTCATTTATGACAAACGACTAGGCGGAGTAACGGTTCGCCGTCTTGAACACAAAATGGGTATCATCGGTTCCCCAACCTGCGAACTTGTTTTTAAGGATGCCCCCGGAGAATTGGTCGGCGACCGCAAACTGGGATTGATTAAATATGTGATGGCGTTGATGAATGGCGCCCGTTTGGGAATTCATGCACAGTCCGTTGGGATTTCTGAATCGGCTTATCGCGAATCAATTGCTTATGCAAAAGAACGCGTTCAGTTCGGAAAAGCAATCATTCGCTTTCCCGCCATTTACGAAATGATTACTACAATGAAGGCAAAATTGGATGCATCTCGTACTTTACTTTACGAAACAGCCCGTTTTGTTGACATGTACAAAACCTACATGCACATTTCAGATGAACGATCGCTGGAGAAAGATGAACGTGATGAAATGAAAAAATACCAAAAACTGTCCGATATTTTCACCCCAATGGGTAAAGGACTTGCCAGTGAAATTTGTAATCAATTGGCGTATGATGCTGTTCAGATACATGGTGGATCGGGATTTATGAAAGATTATCCGGTTGAAAGGATTTATCGCGATGCCCGTATTACATCCATTTATGAGGGAACAACACAGTTGCAGGTTGTGGCTGCCATTCGTGGTGTTACAACCGGTGGTTACCTTGCGCAGATTCGCGAATATGAATCACAAAAAATCACACCAGAGCTTGAATTCATGCGCCGCACTTTAATCATTCTAACAGAGGATTACGAGCAAGCCGTGAAAAAAGTAGTTGACGCCAACGACAATGAATTTATCGATTTCCATGCTCGTCGGTTAGTTGAAATGGCCGGACATATTATTATGAGTTATTTGCTTGTAATCGACAGCACGCGGGATGCATCGTTTACAAAATCGGCAAAAGTTTTTATAAAACTAACCAAATCATTGGTTAAAGGTCACGCTGAATTTATCCGAAGTTCGCAGGTTGAAGATTTGTCAGCCTATAAAATTGATATGGAATAATCTTAAATTTAATTCTTTTAAAATGAAAAAATATTTGGTTCTGATTTTGGGAGTTGCACTTTTTGCCTGCAATAAAAAACAACCTGGTTTTAATATCAATGTAAAACTTAAAGGTGCAGAAGGGAAAATACTTCTCGAACAGCGTGGAAGCAGTTCCTGGGTTCCGGTTGACACTGCTGATGTGGTTGATGGTGTTGCAATCCTTGAAGGCAAAGTTGATGTGCCCGGTGATTATTATTTGTCGGTACTTGGAGAACGTCCAAAAGCATTGATTTTTGTTGAAAACGCAAAAATGACAGTAGTTGGTCATGCTGATTCGTTAAACACTGTGGTAGTAACAGGTTCAGCTACGCATGATGAATATGCTGCATTAAATGCTCAAATTAATGAAATCACTGAAAAATACATGGCATTGTATCAAGAATCGAGGGCTGCAATGGCTGCCGGAGATACCGCCAAAAGCCAAGAAATCATGGTGGAAGTTGAAAATATGTACGAAAGCACAAATACAATGCGTGAAGATTTTGTAAAAAGCCATCCCGCATCTTATGTAAATCCGTTTCTGCTAAGTCAAATTCAATATGGAAAAGAGGTTGAAGAATTGGAAGCTTTGGTTGGCGGATTGGATGCAAAATTAGATTCAATTCCTTCCATCCTTCAAATAAAAGCACAAATTTCAAAACTTAAAAAGGTTTCTGTTGGACAAGTTGCTCCCGATTTTACCCAAGACGATGTTGACGGAAACCCGGTAAAATTCTCGGATATTTATGCGCAAAACGAACTTACATTACTTGATTTCTGGGCAGCCTGGTGTGGCCCTTGCCGCGCTGAAAACCCAAATGTTGTAGCGGTCTTCAATGAATTCAATAAAAAAGGATTTACTGTTTTTGGCGTTTCGCTCGACCGCGAAAAAGATGCATGGCAGAAAGCAATTGCTGATGACAAATTAGCCTGGACACAGGTTTCAGATTTGGCTTACTGGCAGAATGAAGCTGCACAAATGTATGCTATCCAGTCAATCCCTTCAAATTTATTGGTTGACAAAACCGGGATGATTGTAGCTAAAAATAAACGCGGCGACGAGTTACGTGCTTTTGTAGCTGAAACACTTAAATAGGATCAGGGTAGATATATCTTGACGTTGTCAGAGCTTGTTCCGATTTATCGGAAAGTTTCGCAAGCTGACAAGTCTCTGTTGCTTGAAACCTGTCAACGTCCTAGGACTTAACAGCGTTGAACGCAATTAATACCGGATTTTAAATTCATGTTCTCCTCCGCCAGCTGGCGGAGAGTTAGTGGGGTTACCTATTATGCAAAATCATTTTGGCGAAATAGCAGGTGTTTTAACGGCCGTTTTCTGGACAGTAACAAGTCTGGCATTCGAATCGGCAGGTAAAAAAGTTGGTTCGCTGTCTGTAAATCTAATTCGGTTAATTATTGCTTTCTTTTTTATAGGGTTTTACAGTTGGGCGGTACGTGGATTCTTTTT
>JBBQPP010000157.1:0-7887 GCA_038217255.1 Bacteroidales bacterium
ACCAGCTTCCCGCCAGTGGAACTTATCTGAATCGGATTGCCTGAACTTCTATCGGAAACAGTAATTTCACCATTAAGTTCCGACCAACTTTTTGACACCTGCATTAAACTGTCGGTGAAGTTCAGAAACTGTTTTAGATTCGTACTATAGGGTTCCAATCCTTGTTTTGCTTTATCCTTTATATCCTGCAATTCTTCTATGGAAACAAGAATTCCTTTTGGTGAATTTGGCAGAGAAGGATTATTAGTTTTTTCACAACAGGTATATCCACCTGACATAATAATGAGGATGGATAATGATAAGAATGATTTTTTCATCTTTATTTTTTTTTTGTTAAACTGTTACATTCGCATTTGAAATAGGTAGAAAGCGCATAATTTCAGGAATAATAACCAAAAACTGGTTATCATATTATCACAATCTCACCAATCCTCACTCTTTTAGCATCTGATCCTCCGGCCATTGCTCGTAAACAATGGGAGAGTCAGATATACGCCATCAATTCCGGAATTGTTGTTTGGCAATCCCGAAGGTTGCATCAACGACCAGGTTTTACCAAAATCTTCGGTCATTTTGAAATGATCCCTCCACCCCCTTCATCAAAAGCCGAACAACTTCGTTGAGGGTGTAAAATTCTCCGGCTTTTTTATCAGCACTGTCGGCAAAGTATCTTATAAGGTATTCATGGGCAGCACCCATTAAACCGGGAAACTCCAAATTGTCATAGGTTAAGTTCTTTTAATTGAACTCACGAAGTTAAGGAGTTCAATTCTTGTAATGTATTGATTACTCTATTTGAATATTATAAACCCCATTTACCAATAATTTTTTTGAACCTGGGAAATCGGTCAACTCAATAAAACCATTGTTAATTCGTCCGGTTTTTACGTCAGTTTTTTTCAGAAAAATATTTTCATCAGTCTCTTTTTCAAATGCGAGAACAAAAGTTTCATTTTCCGCGGTAATAATTGCGGCTTGCGGCAATGACAAAACCGTGTCGGATGCCACAATTATTTCGCCCTCAACAAATTGACCATTAACCAATCGAGTATTTTTTAAGTTTTCAATTTCGGCCAAACAGTCAATCGACATTGTGTTTTCGTTGATTGATTTGCCCACCGATATTAATTTTGCTGCGTATTTCGCTGCGTTGTTTCCAGTAGTCTGAAATTCAACATTTTGTCCCGGTTCAATTTTATATATGTCTTTTTCAAAAACTGAAATTTTTAGTTGGAATGTTTCAATATCAACTATTTCGGCAATGGTTTCTGCGGGCTGAACATATTGTCCGATTGTTGCATTTATCCGGTTGACATAACCCTTTACCGGGGCTTTTAAAGTATATGACGGATAAAATGTTCCACCTTCAATTTTTGAAACATCGAGACCGATATATTGAAGTTTCACAACAAGTGCATTCAATTTTGCCATTTCAACATTGTATGCGCTTTCGGCAAAAATTAAATCCTTTTTTGCACCAATATTTTCATTGCTTAATTCTTTTGCTCTTTCAAAATCAATTTTCAGCCGATTAACAAGTGCAGCTGATTCGGCAAAATCTTTTTGCATGTCAACAAATTCATTCCCCGAAATGTCGAATAACAATCCACCTTTATTGACAAATTGCCCGGGTTTACAGTGAATTTTAGTTACCAATCCCTGAACTGGCAAGCTAATTTGCGCCTGTCCGCTTACTGATGGAATAATATTTCCTGTAAAATGAACTAAATCAGAAAATGATGCCAATAGCGGTTCACCAAATTTCATGTTTTCCGATTGAAACTGGGCTTTCGTGATTTCAATCAACCCTGATTCTGGTTCTGTTGTTTCGGCAGTTTTGTTTTTGCATGAAAACAGCGTTACGCTAGATATAAGCAATATAAGTACAGAATTTCGTTTCATAGTTTTGTTTATTTTGAAAAATATTTTATTTCGGAAGACGAGACGTTATAACCATAAATGTTGTCGTGGTATTCAATTTGAATTTGAACGGCAGTTTCATAACTGTTTACAAACTGGTAAAAATTGATTTCACCCAGTTCGTATGATTTTATAGCAGTCCTCATAATTTCATCGTGCAACAATTTTCCTGAAGTATTGTAATAATCAAGTAAAGCTTTATACTTATTCTGCTGATTAATCAATTCGTTCAGCCTGTTTTTTATTAAAACCATTTCGTTTTGTGAAAGTAAATTTTGTGCCTCGCCTGAAATTTTTGCGGCCTGAGTTCTTCCCTTGTCGCTTCCAAAAAACAGCGGAACCGCCACCCCAACCTGAAACCCGTGATAGTATTTTGAATTTTCAAACCGATTGGATCCTAAAAAATAATTAAACGAAAAATCGGGGAGCGTTTTGCTTTTCGATACCTGAATGAGTGAATTGAAATAGTCGTTTTCCAATTTCAGCAATTGATAAACCGGGAGTGAATCAGGTGTAAATGTTATCGAAGGTAACAGTTCTGAAACTTCAGATACTTCAAAATCGGTATCATAATTCATAATTATCTTCAATTTCTTATATGCGTTTTCAATATCAACATTCAAAGCATTTAAAATAATGGAAAGCTGGTTTTTTTTTGCCTTTATATTCAAAACCTCCAAATGGCTGATATCACCTTTACCTTCCCTTTTTTCAGAAACAACGAGCAACCGGGTAAATAAGCTATCGAGCATTTTTGATACTTCACGTTTATTTACAAGCATTTGTACATTGAAAAAAGCATTTGATACATTTTTTGCACATTCGTTTTTTTGGATATTTAACCTGGCTTCAGCCATTGAAATTTCAATTTGTTTCGATTTACTTTCGGCCGAGTATAAAGTGGGGAAACTTATGTTTTGTTCGATGCCAAAAACATTTAACGGGTGGCCATTTTCGGCAATATTATTCTGGTCGGTACCATACGTTAAATTTGTTTTCCCAGGCGCAAATGCTGTCTTTTTCAACATTTTACTTTCTTCCACTTTCATCGAATACACCGCTACTTCACGGTTGTTTTGCAATGCCGTTTCCACAACATCATTTATCTGTAATTTTTTATCCTGACTGTATGCTGTTACCGTCGGAATCAAAATAAAAAAGAGGAGGATGAAGGTTTTGGAACGACTAATTTTAAACGGAAATAAGCGGATACTTTTAACATTGTAAAATAATTCGAATAACAAAGGTAAAGCAATCATGGTGAGCAATGTAGAAGTAAATAATCCGCCAATAACTACCGTTGCAAGTGGCCGCTGAACTTCAGCTCCTGCTCCGGTTGAAATTGCCATTGGCAAAAACCCCATTGCCGCAGCGCCGGCGGTAAGCATTACAGGTCGCAACCTGTTTTTAGTCCCTGTTATAATCAGTTCGCGCATACTTGTCATTCCTTCGTGTTGCAACTCTTTTAAATGTTCAATCAATACAATTCCGTTTAAAACCGCGATTCCAAAAAGTGCAATAAAACCTACGCCTGCCGAAACACTAAAAGGCATTCCGCGCACCCATAAAAGAAAAACACCGCCAACAGTAGCCAAAGGAATTGCGGTAAAAATCATGATTGCATCTTTGAGCGATCCAAAAGCAAAATGAAGGAATATAAATATCAAAAGCAAGGCAACGGGAACAGCCAGCGCCAAACGTTTTGTTGCGTTTTGCAGGTTCTCAAACTGACCGCCATATTCAATATAATTTCCTGGTGAGAGTTTTATGTTATTGCCTATTTTTTCCTGAATATCTTCTATTACCGATTGTAAATCGCGGTTGCGAACGTTTACACTCACCACAACCCGGCGCTGCGTATTATCACGCGATATTTTTGCCGGACCTTTAGTGTATTCAATTTCCGCCAATTCGGAAAAAGGAACAAGCGCACCCGACGAAACAGGCACCTGAAGCTGGCGAATATTGTCAATATCCGTGCGGTTTTCATTGTCAAAACGCATCGCCATATCGAAACGTTTTTCGCCTTCGAAAACCACACCCGTAATTTCTCCACCAAAAGCCGCAGCCAGGTAAGTGTTTAACGTTTTGATGTCAACACCGTAATATGCAGTTTTACTTCGGTTATAATTTACCCGAATTTGCGGCAGTCCCTGAGTTTTTTCCAAAATAACATCGCTGGCACCCGGCACGTCGGTAATCAGGTTTTTTATTTCGAGTGCCTTTTTGTTGATATAATCGAGGTTCTCTCCAAATATTTTTATGGCAATATCCGAACGCACACCGGTAATCAGTTCATTAAATCGCATTTCGATGGGTTGGGTAAACTCATATTCAATTCCCGGAATAACTGAAAGCGCCGCTTTAAAATTATCGGCAAGTTCTTCTTTACTTTCAGCAGAAGTCCATTCTTCTTTAGGTTTCAGTTTAATAATCATATCAATTTCTTCCATCGACATGGGGTCGGTAGGCACTTCAGCGGCACCAATTCGTGAAACAATCTGGTGTACCTCATCTGGAAATTCTTTGATTAGAATATTTTCCATTTTTGTTGTCAATTCAACTGTTTTTGTAAGTGAAGTCCCCGTTTTAAGGACTGGTTGAATAACAAAATCACCTTCATCAAGGGTTGGCACAAACTCACCCCCCATTCTTGAAAACAAAATGCCAGTAAAAATCAATGAAACCAAAGCAGCTCCAAATACAATATTTTTATGGTTGCATGACCATTTAATTGAGGGTAAATAGGATTTGTATGCAATGTCCATTATCCAATCGGAAATGTTCCTTTTATTGGTCTTTCCGGGTTTTAAAAACAGTGATGAGGCTACAGGCAACCAGGTTAAACCCATTATCATTGCCCCAATAATGGCAAATGAAAAGGATAGCGCCATCGGGCGGAACATTTTACCCTCAACCCCGCTAAGTGAAAGGATTGGAATAAAAACAATCAGAATGATTACTTGTCCGAAAATGGCCGAATTCATCATTTTCGAAGCACCTTCGAAGGATATTTTATCCATTATTGTACGGCGTTCATCACCCTCACTTCCCAATATTTTATCTTTTTGAAGTGTCATTTTTATGGCAATAAATTCAACGATGATAACCGCACCGTCAATAATAATCCCAAAGTCAAGCGCGCCAAGACTCATCAAATTGGCATCGATACCAAAAATAAACATCATTGAAATTGTGAAAAGCAATGCGAGTGGAATCATTGAAGCAATTACCAGTGCCGACCTGATATTTCCCAATAAAACAATAACCGTCAACATTACGATAATTGCACCAAGAATAAGGTTTTCAGCAACGGTAAACGATGTTTTCGAAATCAGTTCGCTCCTTTCCAAAATGGGGTTGATAAAAACTCCTTCGGGCAGGTTTTTCTGGATTTCTGCAACCCGTTGTTTTACTTCATCGATAATTACTTTTGAATTACCGTGTTTCAACATCATAATTTGCCCAAGAACAGTTTCGCCTTTTCCGTTGGCAGTAATTGCACCAAAACGGTTGGCATAACCAAAATGAACTTTAGCCAGATCCTTTATCAATATGGGTCTCCCCGCGTTGTTCTTAACAACAATGTTTTCAATATCCTGCAATGATTTAACTTGTCCGTCGCCCCTGATAAAATAGCTTTGATTTGTTTTTTCGATATATGAACCGCCTGAAATACTGTTGTTTCCTTCAAGTGCATCATAAATTTCCATTAATGTAACATCAACACTTTTAAGTAATGACGGGTCAATGGCAACTTCGTATTGTTTTAAATAGCCGCCCCAGCTGTTTATTTCAACAACCCCGTTTATTCCCGACAACCGGCGTTTCACAATCCAGTCCTGAATGGTACGCAAATCCATGGCCGAGTATTTTCCTTCGTAGCCAGGTTTTACATCAATAATGTATTGGTAAATTTCGCCCAACCCCGTTGTAATTGGCCCCATATCGGGCGATCCGTAAATTTCGGGTATATTTGCCGATGCGCTTTTTATTTTTTCGGCGATTAACTGGCGTGGAAGATAAGTTCCCAATTTTTCGTCAAGAACAACAGTTACAACTGAAATACCAAATTTCGAAATGGAACGGATTTCCTGCACACCTGGTAAATTGGCCATTTCCATTTCCACGGGGGCTGTTATGAATTGTTCAATTTCCTGGGTCGATAAATTGCCCGATGTCGTGATTACCTGTACCTGGTTATTTGTAATGTCGGGCACTGCACCAACAGGTATTTTGAATACCGCATAGATACCAAAGGCAGCAACACTAAGCGTAAATAGTATTACTATCAGTTTATTTCTAACGCTAAAATCTATTATCTTTTCTAACATATTAGTATGATTTTTGGTCGGTACAACAAGGTTTTTACAGATTTAACTGGTTTGGTTTTAAAAATTTAAATTCATCATTTCTAAGGGTTAAATATACCTATGTATTTTGAATTTTTGTGCAATTGGTTAGAAAATTCCTATAAATAAAAGGAAGCTTAACAAAGCTTCCTTTTATACGAGATTTCAAAATAGTAAGTTGAATAAGATTTTTATCCATCTTTTTCCAAAATTTTTAATACTGTTTATTAATCACCAACACGCAAATATATAGTTTTTTAAATGGCCTGATTATTTCGTAACATAAGAAAAATTAAAAATGCAATCAATTGAGGTAAATAAGGTAAGATTTAACAAATCTCATTAAAACACAAGCATTTGCGCAGATAATCCATACTAATCTATCTTTTATTCCACAACTTTCGTTAGATGGAACATACCGAAAATCCAAATTCAAAAAGAGTAGGTAAATTTAAAACATTCAAAAATGAAAGTACTTGTACAAAAAACAATTCGATTGGCAATGGTATTTTTATTCTATTGTAGTGATTTATAGTCTGGTTTTTAGAAACATAGGGTCGTTTAATTAAAAATGACCTTATATTTCTTCTTCTTTAAACAATAAAAGACTAAGTTGTCTTTATATTTGAAAATATTGATTATATTGTAGATATAATTAATAATGTTCCATTGACTGTTTTTATTAAGCCAAAAGCTGATTCAGCAATTTTGTACTAATAATAATTTGAAGATGAAGGGTATAAAGGGGAGATTGGAGGGAGGAATAAAAAATACTTTAAAAATTGTTTTGCCTCAAAAGCAATCAGTTAAATGCAATTCCAAGGACAATGAAAATTTAACACAGCCACTATCCGGTATCAATGTAGAACTTTCAGTTTCGATTGATTTAAACAAACTGATTTCAGGAATTGATGGATATGTGTGGGCAACATGGAATTCTCAGCAAGCCGAAATTATAAGCAATGCACTAAGAGTTCAGAATATTGAATTGGAAATTGTAAAAATTGAACAGGAAAATAAAGCGATGTATTTGATAAAAGTAATAAAAGAAGAAGATATAATGAATGTAATTGATTTTATTCAGAATGAAAAAAGCGGGCTGAGACTAAAACCAGACTGGACATATCCTGATGACGAACCAAATGAAAGCTTTGATCGATGGATAAATCATTAAATTAACGGAAAAGGGTTGCATTATTAATATTTCTTCTGTTTCGGGTCGAATGTCAAGCAGTCCGTTGGGTGCTTATGCAGCCGGTAAACATGCTCTTGAAGCAGTAAGTGAGGCTCTGGCGCAGGAAGTTAAGCCTTTTAATATCAGGGTAGCGATTGTGGAGCCGGGTATTATTGATACTGATATGGCCAATAATGTTACGTTTGACAGTGAATCAATTTATCCAAATTCACGCCGGATTGCAGAACTTTTCGCTGAATCACTAAAAACACCAAGACCAGCATCGCAGGTAAGTGAAAAAATATTGGAAATAGCAGCCGGCGAAACATGGCAAATCCGCCACCCGGTTGGACCGGATGCACTTCCCTTGCTGGGTTGGAGGGCATCAATGACCGATGAACAGTGGATAGACTGGAATTCAGCCAACGACGAAGATTATTA
>JBBQPP010000158.1:0-7877 GCA_038217255.1 Bacteroidales bacterium
ATCAGATATAAAAGCAGATATTTTGTCGAAGTTCAGTTCGATGAGGCCTTTGATTTAGCATATTCCCAAACGGAGGTGTCAACCGATTTATCGAGGTTTATATCCTGCAAATGTCTCGAACCTGCAAATTTACTGGTAAAATGGAAAGCCAGTTTTGGCGAAAGGTTTTGGTCAAATAGCAATTTCATTAGGCACAAAGTTCGATTCGTTCCTTATTTGCGGCATAACTTAAGCAAGCAAGTATATCTTCCTTTTCAAGATATGGAAAATCGTCAAGGATTTCTTCAAAACTCATTCCCGATGCCAAATAGCCCAAGACGTCAGCAACGGTTATCCTCATTCCGCGTATGCAGGATTTTCCGCTTCGTTTACCGGGTTCAAGTGTTATTCTTTCATTTAGTAGCATGGCAAATATTTTTTATTCAAACTTACAAAAAAATGAAGATAAATTCAGGAAGGCTTAAGAATGCGAACAATTTTAACAAAGGATAAAATGGATTTTGAAAAAGAATTAAGGAGAAAGAATTATGAATATGAAAACTCAAAAATTCATTGGAAACTTTAATTGAAGTGAAAAGTCCCCACTCTGCCGGGATTTAGGGGGCTAAATAAAACGGCGGAAAAGTTTCCTTTCCCGCCGTTTGTAATTCAAAACTGGTCGTTGTTATTTCTTATTCAGCTTTTTAATCCTTTTCAAATTTTTGCGTCTTGCCATTTTTAATTTGATGGTGTAATCGAGTTCATATAAAGCAGGCACGAACATTAAAGTGAGGAAAGTTGCAAAACTCAACCCAAAAATGATTGACCATGCCAACGGACCCCAAAAAGCTACATTGTCACCACCAAAATAAATATGGGGATTTAACTCGGTAAACATTGTCTCAAAATTGATATTCATACCAACCGCCAGTGGAACTAAACCAAGCATTGTTGCTGTTGCGGTAAGGATTACAGGTGTCATACGTGTTTTTCCTCCTTCGATAATTGCCCTGCGTGTTGGAATACCTTCGGCTTTTTTCACGTCAATGAATTCAACAATCAAAATACCGTTACGCACAACAATACCACCAAGCGCAACAACGCCCAAACCTGTCATCATAATAACAATATCCATGTTGAAAATAATAATACCCAGCAAAACGCCGATGATACTGAAAATAACTTCACTAAGGATGATAAGAGATTTGCTGACCGATGCAAACTGTGTAATCAATATAAAAAATATAGCGCCAATTGCGATAACCATTGCTTTTAAAAGGAACCCGGCTGTTTCTGCCTGATCTTCCTGCTCCCCGGTCAACTTAATTTCGGTTCCCTGTTGAAGCGCGAAATTCTTGGCTTCGCGGTTAATAATTGGCACAATTTCGTTTGCAGAATAGCCCGAAAGCACGTTTGAATAAATGGTTATAATCCGTTTTTGGTCCAAACGTTTGATTCCTGCGTAGGATGTGGTGTAATCAATTTTGGCAACTGTTGAAAGCGGAATACTGCGCAGCATTCCTGAATTCATATCGCGGTAGGTAATTTCAAGGTTGACAAGAGAGTTGATATTTTTCCGCACATTTTCGTCATAGCGGAGCATAATCGGATATTCATCTTCCTCCTGTTTTAATTTCGAAATTTCTTTCCCATAAAGTGCAGTGCGTATTTCAAGCCCGATCTGTCCTGTTGAAATACCCAGCCGTTGGGCACGATCGCGGTCGATTTCAACAATTATTTCGGGCGAATTCATCTCAAAATCGGTTTTTAGTTCTTCAACCCCCGGAATATCCAACGAATCGAGATAATCGCGGAACGCATAAGCATCAACAATCAAATCTTCAAGATTCTCGCTTGTAACTTCTATATTGATTGGTTTCCCGGTTGGTGGCCCCATCTTATTTTTATCGACAGTAATCTCAGCGCCAGGTATATTTACAATTTCTTTGCGGAGCATTTCAAGATATTCGGTTGTATTATGTTCCGTTGTCCTGTGTTTATATTCAACAAAATTGACAGAAACTTTTCCCCGGTTAAAAGGTGTGCCGGTAGTCGTAAAACCTTGCTCTTCGGCACCAATTGTTACGTTCGAAATAATGGATTCAACGTCAGGATTGTTTTTACCAATTACGTTATAAACGCGTTGTTCAACAATCTGGGTAACACTGTCGGTAACTGTTTGGTCGGTTCCTCCGGGCATTTTTATATACACATAAATGTTGTTGGGATCATTGTTCGGGAAGAACAAAACTGTTGGTTTTACAGCACCTGTAATAAATATGGTTGCAATAAATAATCCTATCATCCCAAGCAAAATCCACAGCGGACGGCTGCCGATCAATATCATGCGAAGTTCCCGTTCATATTCTTTTAGTACCCAAGGCCATAATTTATTCTGAAATGAGTCGATTGCTTTTTTGACGACAAAATGGAAAAAGAGGATTATCAGCACGGCAAAAACCAGGAAATTGGCAATTCCGTATATTTTTGTGATGTAGAAAACCACAGCAAATGCCAACATTACGATAATAATGATTTTGACTTTCCTCCATCCGCTATCTTTTTGAAATTCTTCATCATACTCATGTTTCATAAACGTAACGGCAAATACAGGGTTAAAAACATAAGCCACAAAAAGCGAAGCAAACAATGTAATTATAAGGGTTACAGGTAAATAATGCATAAACTGACCTACAATTCCGGGCCAAAATGCCAACGGGAAAAATGGTGCAAGCGTTGTGAGTGTGCCTGATAAAATAGGCGTAAAAACTTCACCGGCTGCTTTCTTTGCAGCAATATTTATATCAGGGTTGAATCGGTGCAGCCTGTGCGTGTTTTCGATAACAACAATTGCATCGTCAACCACAATGCCAAGGGCAAAAATAAAGGCGAACATCACGATCATATTCATGGTAAAGCCCAGACCGGGGATAACCAAATAGGCGAGGAAAATTGAGAGCGGCACTGACAAACCTACGAAGAACGCGTTTGTAAATCCCATAAAAAACATCAACACAATAGTTACAAGGATAAAACCGATGA
This sequence comes from Bacteroidales bacterium, assembly GCA_038217255.1. GTDB lineage: Bacteria > Bacteroidota > Bacteroidia > Bacteroidales > Prolixibacteraceae > Draconibacterium. The sequence goes on from JBBQPP010000158.1 coordinate 3,022, forward strand.
TAATTGTATTGTTCAGCTCCTCAAGTGTGTTGCGTGTAAAAAGGCTTTGGTCGCCGGTTATGGTAACATCCATCCCTTTTGGATATTGTGTTTCTTTGAGCTCGTTAACTATATCTTTTATCTGGTCGGAAGCATCCAAAAGGTTGGCACCGTTTTTCTTGATTACGTTCAGTGTAATAACATTTTCTCCGTCCAACCGCGCAAAACTTGCCTGTTCCTCAAAACTATCTTTGACATCGGCGATATCGCTCAACCTGACAAAAGCCCCGCTTGATGAATGAACTATGATATTCCGTATGGTTTCAACATCTTTAAACTGACCAACTATCCTAACTGTATTCCGTACTCCGTTGTTGGTTAATATTCCACCCGAAATGGTCACGTTCTCCATTGAAACAGCACGCTCAATATCGCTGAAAGTTACTTTTGCTGCCTGCATTTTAAAAATGTCCGCATCAATTTGAATTTCGCGGTCGAGTGCGCCAACAATGTCAACGCGGGTTATTTCCTTTAGCCCTTCAATTTTATCCTGTGTTATTTCTGCAAAGTGTTTCAGCTTGTCCAAATCAAAATCACCCGAAATATTAAGGAACATAACCGGCATTGCCGAAATGTCGATATCCATAATATCAGGTTCGCTTGGTAAATCCGTTGGCAATTCACTTTTTGCTTTGTCAACTGCATCGCGAACCCTTTGTTTTGCTGTTTCGATTGAAAGATCAGGGTCGAACTCAACAATGATTGAAGAGAAATCAGGTACAGAATTGCTTGTAATGTTTTTAACATCCGAGATTGATTTCAATTCATTTTCAAGGGGACGGGTCACAAGGTTTTCAATATCTTCGGGCGAGGTTCCCGGATAGGCAGTATTTACAACGATATACGGAATAACAACCTGTGGAAACTGCTCTTTAGGTATTGCAAAGTAATTCATCAAACCAAGCACCGAAATGAAGATGGCAAGCACATAAATACTTGTGCGGTTATCAATGGCCCAGCTTGTTGCGAAAAACTGTTTAAAATTATTTTCTTTTGACATAATTTTCCAATTTATTTTTGAAAATTAAAAAGTTACTTTTTGACCATCGGTCAAGTTCAGGAATCCGGCAGTAATAATTTTTTCGCCTGCAGTAATCCCTTCTAAAACTTCAGCTGTCCCATCGTAATCCATTCCAATTTTTATGGTTCTTTTTTCAGCAACCCATTCATTGCCATTTTGTTTGGCAATAAAAATGAATTTGCCGCTCGGGCTTCCCTGTACATAATTTACAGGGATGCAAAATGCATTTTCATTGGTGTAGTCCTTTATTTTTACAGAAGCAATCATGTTGGCACGCAGCGCAATATCTTTAGCCGGAATTTTACATTCAACTGTAAAAGTGCGGTTTGTGGGATCAATGAAACGGCTTGTGAAGTTGAGTTTTGTTTCAATTTCTCTGCCCAAATCGGGGAAACTAACAATTGCCGGGTCGCCATCTTTTATCCTGATTGAATGTGCCTCCGAAACTTCGGCTCTAATTTTGGCCACGCTCATATTAATTACCCTGATAATGGAATTAGGAGCACCTGGCGATGCCATTTGTCCAACGCGGAGCGGGACGCTTTCAACCGTACCTGAAATGGGCGAAATAACTTGCGCCATTTTCATCTGTTCTTCAATAGTGCTCAAACGCCTTTCGAGCGATTCTTTTGAGTTTTTGGCTTGCAAATATTGAACTTCGCTGCCTATTTTTTTGTCCCAAAGTGCCGCCTGTTTTTCGAAAATATTGGTGGCCAGTTCAAGCTGTGTTTTTACTTCTTCCTTGGTTTGTTTTAAAACCTGTGCATCAAGCTCTGCCATTACCTGTCCTTTTCTTACCTCTGTTCCTTCCTTCACATAAACGGCTGTCACAAGTCCGGCCATTTGAGGGCTGACAGCAATATTCTTGTCGCCGTCAACAATTCCCTGCACTTTAATAAAATGGTTGAATACACAACCTTCCGCATCGACAACACTTACAGATATTCCTTTTGTATCGGCATTTTCACCAGTTGGATTAATTTCGGCAGAAAGTTGATTAATTTGAATATTTAGCTGGTCGCGTTCCGATTTCAGTTTTTCGAGTTCGGCTTTTTTGTCGGTATTTTGGCTGCACGAAACCATAAATACAATTGCAACTGCGGTGTAAATAAGTTTTTTCATTTCTATTTTATTTATTTTTATTTTCGATGATTGAAATGTGTTTGAATTCAATATTCTAATTTGATATCTGATTGATATTATACAGTTTTTCGAGTTTTGTTATAGCGCCCTGCAATTCGAACATGAACTGGTAATAGTTGGTGAGGTTTGTAAGAAATTGGTTTTGGCTGTTCATTAAATCGAGGCTTGTTGACATTCCCTGCCTGTATTTTTCAAGTGTTCGCTGGTAAATTTCTTCGGAAAGCTCTTTACTCAGTTTCTGGTTTTTATACTTTTCGGCTTTTATGTCAACATCATTTTTCAGTTGGTTTGCCTGCATTATCAAGCTGCTTGAAACAAATCGGCGTGTATTTTCGCTCTTTTCAACTTCTAATTCTTTCTGGTCGATAAGCGCTTTTCGCTGACCGCTATGGAAAATGGGCAAGCTGAGGTTTACACCAAACAAATCTTTGGGAGTAAAATCGAATGCTGGCGAATTGAGTTTTTGTGTTCGGTTATAAAAACCATTGATAACGGGCAAATAGGCGCTTTTTTCAACTTTTACATTTAGTTCGGCTATCTCTTTTGAGGTTAGCACAAGTTTGTAATCAACATTGTTTTCAAGCATAAATTCCTCTTGCGCCAACTGGTTGCTTTCCAACATCAACAATTCATAGGTATCGGTGCTGTCGGAGAGTGCCAAAGGTGTAGTTTCTTCCATTCCCAACTGGATTTTTAAAAGTCGGTAGGACATTTCGAGGTTGCTTTTAACCTGGTTTATCGAATTGCGCAAAATGTTGGCAGTAACTTCAAGTTGGTCAACATCTGTTTTTTCCATAAACCCTTGAATGAACATTTCCGAAATTTCGTATTTTGTTTTTAATACATTTTCAAGGTTTTGCTTCAATATGGTCAGACTTTCTTCAGAGAGTTGGATCATTTGATATGTGTTGGTTACATTTTCGCTTACATCAAGTCTTGTTTTTTCATCGTTTTGAAGCGATAAATTGTAATACACTTTTGTAGCCTGTATGCCAACAAAATAGGCACCGTTAAAAATTAACTGCGAAGCAGTAATATCGGTTGTCACATTGTGTTTCACACCCAATGCGATTGGCTCTGCTGGTGCTGCATTTGGATCGCCTCCAGGCATACCAAATGTCAAAGTGGGTACTTTCGGCAAAAATTGATAGGCCGATTTTAAATCGACATGCGGCAACCCCATTGCAATAGTTTCTTTGATTTTCTTTTGCGCAATTTCCAAATCAATTTGCGAATTCAATACGTTGGTATTTCGCTCTTGTGCCATTTGAAGCGCTTCCTGGAGAGTTAATTGAATCGGCTCCTGCGCTGTTAATCCAAAAGCTCCAATAAGAAATATGGATAAAAGCAAGAGTGCTTGTTTTTGTTTTCTGAACATTGTCAATGAAAATTATTGGTTACTAATATTTTTATTTAACTGTGGTATTTCTGATTTTCGTTTTTCGAAATATTCAATCCCTTCAGTAGTTGAAATTGCCCGGATATGGTTTTCAAACATCGCTTCAAAAACCTGGTCGAACGAAATATTTTCCACCATGCAGTAATCTTTTTCGTGCATATCTAAAAGGTTTCTAACATATAAACCAGCAGTAAGATCTATGTTTACATCCGTGCGATAAAGTCCTTCATTAATTCCTTTATGAATGTTTTTGCTGATTTGATCAAAAATGTGGTTTTGTTTTTTCTGAATGAATTGATTAAAAATCGGTTCGTAATATTTTTTCAATTCAAACTTCAGTTGAGCGTTTAACCTGCTCATTTCGTCTGCAACCAAAATGCTAACCTGGATTAAAATATCGATTGCATTTAAATCGTCCAATTTACACTTCGATAATTTCTCATTCCATTTTATTTCATCATAGTAGAAAAGTTTTTCTATTAAATCTTCTTTACTTTTAAAGTATTGATAAAGTGTTTTTTTCGAAATTTTCAGCTTGCGGCTGATATCGTCCATGTTTAAATTACGAATCCCAAATTCATAAAACAATTCGATTACCTTATCGAGTATTGCCCTTAATTTGGGATCGTTTAAAACTAATTCGTCATCCATTTTTTATTTTTATAAATATTGTCGCAAATAAATGGAAACATTTTAGACCTAAAACGTTTCCATATCAAAAATTGTTTATTTGTTAACAATGATTCAAAATTGGGGAAATACTTTTTAAGGAGAATAAAAAGTTGGATGACCGTGTACTTTAAATAGGTGAATAACTGTTTTTGGAAGGTGAAGGAAAATTTTGAATTATGCCAATCAAACGTTTAAATCAACGAGATAAACCCATAATCGCTTGAAATTAACTGATTTTTTAACACTTTGAAAGGCAATTGCTGCAAAGTGGGTTAAGTTGTTAATCTCAATAAAGTAGTAATTGAGCCTCCCCAATAATCGGGTAGCAAAATGTTCGCATCAAATGAGTACGATTTTTTTTACATAATCGGTATAATCTATTTTCAAATAGTTTTTAACTATAAAAATCCCCTGTTGGTTGATAAGAATCCGTGATTCATTGATTCTTTTTCCTGTTCGTTTATGAAAGTATTTATTTTATTGAAAATAATCATAAAAGGGTTTTGTACCTTTATTAAGCGCAATTAAATAATTGTTTATCCGGTGCAAGTTATTGGTAAATGTCGTGTCAAACCTTGGTAA
>JBBQPP010000159.1:0-7877 GCA_038217255.1 Bacteroidales bacterium
AATTGAAAACCTTAAGCACTTTTTTGCTGATGCCCACAAAAATGCTTTTGAAAAATGTAAAGCTGAAAATGTAAAAACTTTAGTGGGTTGCTCCGGTGCATTTGATACAATTGCCGACATGATTGACGAAGTTGGCCCAGGCGAAAAACAAAGAAAAGCGCAGGAAATATTGCTTACTGATTTTCACGATATTTTTGAAAAACTGATTCATTCCACCCGGGAACAAAGGATGACGATGAAAGGTATGGATTACGTTCGTGTAGATTTAATTGTTCCGGCTGTGATTTTAATTGACCAACTGATTTCAGAAATGGGGATTGAAAATATTATTCAAACCGATTTTGCCTTAAGCGAGGGAGTTCTTTTAGAACTGATGAACCCGGGACACAGCCCCAAATAGCTATCGGGGTTCCTAAGTCCGTGATTAATTGCGCAATAACGCATCTCCAATCAAAAAAAACATCATGAAAAGGTATAACAAGTTGAGCTTGAGAAACGCCGGACGAACTACAAATTCCTTTTGTCTAAATACTACTATCGATAGAGAGAAAAGTAAGTAAAACGTGTATATTAAAAGCAGGAACATGAGTATCTGGTTGGTAAACACAAAAAATATTACCAAAAGTGCTGATGCAATTGTGGTTAGGACCCAGGTGTAAGTTATTCTTTTTAATTGGCCGTCATTAAAAATTTGATTCAAACTTGGCATTCCAGCAAGTTTATATTGATCGCCAAACATCATAAGAAGTAGCCAAAAATGGGGGATTTGCCCGATAAAGAAAAATGTACCCACCAATAAAATGATTTCTGAAGTCAAACTCCCCCCTGCACCGGCCCAGCCAATCATCGGCGGCAAAGCACCAACCATAGAACCAGGGATTACAGCAAACGCTGATACTTTTTTTAGGGGTGTATAAACCACATTGTAAAAGAAAAGAGTTACCCAACTCAGGATTAATGCGATTACAGGATTAGTCAAAATTAAAATTGCAGAACCAATCACAGCAAAGCCGGCGGCAACCGCAAACGCTCCATTCTGGCTGATTTTCCCTGACGGAATAGGCCGATTTTTTGTGCGTGGCATTTTTGCATCTGTTTCACTTTCCTGCCAATGGTTAAGTGCGCTTGAACTGCACGACATAAAAAACACGCCGAGTGCCAAAAGCCAGCCCTGTGCATTTAATTCGCCCGTGAACATTACGAATCCTGTAAGTGCAGATAAAGCAATGGGCAAAGAAATTCGTACTTTGCCCAGTTCAAGTATAATTTTGTATTGTTGTTTCAAATCTGAAAATTTTTAGAATCGCTGTTCGGAAACCGCGATACCCTTAAAATACTTCCGTCTCCGGTCTTCTGTCTTCTTCTACTTTACTGTTTTTAAGTATTCAATAATACTTGCAATATCGTCTTCCGAGAGCTGCCCATTGTACGAAACCATTAAGCCTTTCATGTAGCCTTCAACTACATCGGCATTAGGGTCGTAAATTGAGCGTTTAATATATTCTTCGTCAACCTTAACTTTCCTTGTTTCATTTCCGGTTACAACGGTTTGTTCTTCGCCCCAAATGCCTTTAAAACTTGGACCAACCAATTTTGTTCCGTCAATGGTGTGGCAGGCAAAACAACCTATATTTTGCATAATCTTTTTACCGGTAGCTCCCGGTGATTCATCAGTTGCTACGGCTGCAACCCGGGTTGTGTCGGTTATGAAGGATTTAAAATCGCTGTCTTCCATCACCTTAACACTTGAGTACATATATGAATGCTGTAATCCACAGTATTCGGCACAAAAAACTTCAAAAATGCCAATGCGCTGCGGTATGAACCACATAAAATTATTCTCCTTATTAGGAACCATATCTTGCTTAACACGGAATGCCGGAATATAAAAACTGTGTAAAACGTCCATTGCTTTCAAGTTCAGTTTTACCGGTTGATCTTTTGGTAGATAAAGTGTATCGGTTTGACGGCCATTTTCATAAACATAACTGAAATTCCACATTCTTCCGATTACAGTCACTTCCATCGCATCTTTTGGAGGTTTTTGCATCGTATTCCAACCTGCCCAACCATAGTAAAACATAACCATTGTAATGATAAATGGAATAACTGTCCAAGTAATTTCGAGTGATGTGCTACCATGTATCTGAGTTGCTACAGGATGCCTTTTATTGTTGTATTTGTATATGAAATAAATCATTACACCCGTTAAAGCAATGAGAAAAAAGAACGATATACCCAAAGTTACAAGGAAAGCTTTGTCAACTCCCTGTACAAAATTGGATGCTTGCGTAAGTTCTGGACTAAACATATCTGTTATCTATATAAATAATCTAAAAATGTAACAACTATCATTATAAGGAATATGACAAATACAAATGCAACCATTGCTACAATGTATTTTTTATCATATTTCAAGTGCATAAAATAAGTTAATACCAGGAAGGATTTGATACATGCAAAAATCAATGCACCAACAACTGTGTATGCTCCCAATTCGATATTTGTAATCTCGATTGATGAAAAAGTTAATGCTACCAGTGCTAAAAGGACAATTACATAGATCCGGTAAGGCACAACATGGTGTTTTTCTTCTGACATATTATTTTAGTTATTAGGTTATTAAGTAAAATAAAGGGAAAAGGAAAATCCAAATAAGGTCAACCAAATGCCAGTACAATCCGGCGTTTTCGAGCAAAGCAGCACGGTTTTCGTTGACAGTGCCTTTTTGAATGCGGACCACAGCAAACAAAATAAATATCAACCCGATAATGATGTGCAGTGCATGTAGCCCAGTCATCACAAAATAAAGCCCAAAAAACAGGATTTCACCTTGACTGAAATCGTTTAACAAATGTTCCGATCCCGGCCAAATACCATGTTCGAACTTCACTCCCCACTCGAAGTATTTATTTATAAGAAATACAATGCCAATAATGATAGTAACAGCAAGCAAACCAAGTGTTGCTCCCTTCTTTTTCAATTGAAGTGTGGTGGTTGACATTGCAATTGTCATACTACTCACTAAAAGCAAAACAGTGTTTAAAGCTCCAATCGTCCGGTTCAGTTCATGTGCTGCCAAATGAAATGCTTCCGGGTTCATATATCGATAAATCGAATAGACAAGGAATAATCCCCCAAAGAGCATCAGTTCGGTAAAAATAAACAGCCACATTCCTATTTTTGACGCTTCTGCATCATAGTGTGTGTGTTCGGTATGTGCATTTTGTTCCATAAATTCAGTTTTGCTTATTTATAGTTATATGGTCCGTCGTCTTCGGCAATTACCGGTAGTTCATCAAAATTCTCCAATGAAGGTGGCGAAGATACAGTCCATTCAAGTGTTTTACCATGCCAGGGGTTCATTTCTGCTTTTGGTCCTTTTCTGGCTGAGCGGATTAGATTAATAAAAATAATTATAAATCCAGTTACCATAATCCATGAACCAAATGTGCTCAGGATATTCCCGCTGTGAAATTCTTCCATATAATCATAATAGCGACGGGGCATACCCATCATTCCCAAATAAAACATGGGAGTATATAAGGCAAGGAATCCAATAAAGAAAATTAACCAACCAGTATTTGCCCATGTTTTGTCATACATCCGTCCATAAATTTTAGGAAACCAATAATGGATGGCTGCAAAAAAGGCAAAACCGGTTCCGCCAAAGACAATGTAGTGGAAATGTGCTACCACAAATGCAGTATCGTGCACGTGAACATCGGCGGCAAGAGCACCAAGCACCAACCCACTTAAACCGCCAATCAGGAAAACAAAAATAAACGAAGCTGCCCAATACAATGGGGTTTGTACATTTATTGCACCTTTATACATTGTCGAAATCCAGTTAAACACTTTAATCGCACTTGGGATTGCTACAATGAATGTGAGCAACGAGAAGTAATATTGCGCTGTTCCGCTCATCCCGGCTGTAAACATGTGGTGGCCCCAAACCAAATAACCCACAAAAGCAATTGCCATTGTTGATGCAATTAGTGCTTTGTAACCAAAAATCTGTTTTTGCGAGAAAGTTGGGATAATTTCAGAAATTACACCCATTGCAGGTAAAATCATGATATAAACTGCCGGGTGGGAATAAATCCAAAATAAATGCTGGTAAAGGATCGGATCGCCTCCAAGCGCCGGATCGAAAACGCCAACACCGAAAATACGTTCAAGCGCTATAAGCACAAGCGTAATCCCAATTACCGGGGTTGCCAGTAATTGAATCCACGCAGTACCATATAAAGTCCATACAAACAAAGGCAATTTTGACCATTTCATTCCGGGGCAACGCAAACGGTGGATAGTAACCAGAAAATTCAGACCGGTTAAGATTGATGAGAAACCCAGCACAAATGCCCCGAAGACCGCTGGGAGAAGATTTGCCCCGGTTTTAAAACTGTAAGGAGCATAAAAAGTCCAGCCAGTGTCGGGTGTGCCATTCCCAAATATAACAGCGGACAACACTAAAAATACTCCTAAAACATACAACCACCATGAAAGTAAGTTTAGTTTAGGAAAAGCTACATCTTTGGCTCCAATCATAATTGGCATTAAAAAATTACCAAAAACCGCCGGTACGCCGGGTATCACAACCATGAAAATCATGATAACACCATGGACCGTAAATGTGGCATTGTAAGTTTTTGCTTCCATAATGGTTTTGCCCGGAGCCAACAATTCAAATTTCATTGCCAATCCAAGTAATACACCCACTGAGAACATGGTCATAATGGAATACAAGTAAAGTAACCCGATCCGTTTATGGTCGGTCGAAAAAATCCAGCCAAGCAAACCTTTGTATTTTCCCTGGTAGGTCATGTAGTTTGCTTCGTTAGCAGCTTGTACTGTTTGCATATAATTCAAATTAAATTTTTCTTTTTCTTCGATTTAAAAATTAACACCAACAAAAGCAAAACGGCAAAAAACAGGATTAAAGTACCGCTTACTTTGGTAACATTCATAACAGAGGGTTGTCCCTCGGGGTCGTATGAAAAACAATAATTCAGTACTTTATTCAGTGTTGGTCCCGACTGCCCTTTTGATGCTTCAATAATTGCCATTTTCCATTCGAAAGGTAAAAAATACAAGCCGTTAAGGTATCTGGTAATTTTTCCGTCCTTGCTTACCAGAGTTAACGATGCAGCGTGCAAATAATCGTTCCCGGTTTTTTTATATTTAAATCCTGTTGCATTTGTTGCCCTTGCAATGCTTAAACTATCGCTTGTAAAAAACAACCAGCCTTTTTTTGCCTCTTCAACTTTGTTTGACATTAAATTGAGGTAATTTGATTTTTTGCGGATTCCTAAATCAATTGTTTCGTGAGGGTCAAAACTTATCGTTAAAACCTGGTAGTCAACTCCCGGAACCAAATCCGACTTATCCATGACTCCGGCAACAGCTTCCATTAATGGGCTGCAAATTCCCGGGCAACGGTAGTAAACGAAGTTAATAACTGTTGGCTTGTCGATCACATCCGAAAGCCAAACCTGCTTACCATTTTCATTTATAAGAGAAATACTGTCGGGTAAAAATTCATCAAGATGCTCAACTACACCAATTTCAACATCATTTTTATTTGCAACAGGATTAATTGGATTTTGCCCAAACAAAACAGAGGAAAATAAAATAAGAATCAATAACAATCTGATTTTCATTATTTTGGTTTTTATACTTATGTTTAAGTCATTCGTGTCGAACAAATATACCTAAAAGCCTATAAAGTTTTCATTCTAAAAACCACAAACATGGATTAATGTTTAAGAATAAATGGTTTTCATGTGATTTTTTTTTTCAAAAAATGAATATAAGTATTCTTGCTTTGCTTTTCATTTAAGATTTAACTCTTTTGCCATCCTTTTATATGGAGAGTCTCAAATTTTTAAACTTTGATTTTAAATTAACTGCAGGCAATCATTTAAACGCAGATATCGAAAGGATTATGCAATTTTATATACAATAAATGATCTGTTAATGTATGTAACAAACTAAGTTTAAAAAACGCATGAAAAATATTTTTGATAACACAAGAAAGGAATTTTGGGTTGTACTTTTTAAAAAGATTTAATTCAAATTAATTTAAAAAAATTGTTTGAGGAATATTCAGGTGGAAAAATTTATGATTCATTTTCTTCGGTAATTAATTCTCTATTTATTAAATATCAATATTTTAAGTTGAAAAGATTTTTTAACTCGAAGTAGCTTTCTGTAATTTATTCATTATTAGGAAATAAACACTTATTTGTCTTTTATTTTCATTCGATATAATTTGCTTGCAGCTTCCATTAGATTAATTAAATTCGCTCGAATAAATTAAGTTTATCCAAGCTGTCAATTCTTCAAAATTAGAGAAAAATGGAGAGAAATACACGAAGAAATTTTATGAAAACACTTGGTGCATCAATGGGTGTGGCAAGTGTTATTGGAGGTTCAAGTCTGTTAAATTCATGCGCAAAAATTGAAGCAAACACAGGCGATAAAATCAAGCTTTTAACTTCGAGCGGCGAGCTTGTTGAAGTTGATAAAGCACAATTGAAACCTGCTGATTTGCCATCACTTACAGAAAACCAGAAGCGTGGGAGACAAGGATTGCCAGGTAAAAGCTGGGTAATGGTTATCGACCTTTCAAAATGCCGGAATGCCCGCCAATGTATGAAAGCCTGTCAAAATCATCATCAGTTAAGGCCTGAACAACACCATATAAATGTTTTGCAAATGCAGGATGCGGAACACACCGCACCTTATTACATGCCAAAACCATGTCAACATTGCGATAATCCGCCTTGTACAAAAGTATGCCCGGTAAACGCTACTTTCAAGCGTGATGATGGGATTGTTTTAATTGATAATGAGAGATGCATCGGTTGCCGATTTTGTATTGCAGCTTGTCCATATTCTGCAAGGGTATTTAACTGGTTCGAACCACGTGATGCCGAAAAATATGCTGGTGTAACATACAATATTGAGGCAAACGTTCCTCAAAAAAGAGGTACCATTTCAAAATGCCTGTTCAGCGCCGATCGTTTGAGGGACGGAAAACTTCCTTCCTGTGTTTCAGCTTGCCCAAATGGTGTGTATTGGTTTGGTGACCGAAACGAAGATGCTGTTACTAACGGGACGACAAAAGAAACAACCCGTTTTAGTGAACTGATAGAAAAGAATGCTGCCTATACACTTATGGAAGAACTCGGAACCAAACCCAGGGTTTACTATTTGCCACCGAAAGACAGGGCTTTTCCTTTTCAGGGCGAAATAGAACACGACCATAAATCATAACCGGGTAAAAAATCTAAACGATGGATAAAATTGAATCAGCCGCAGAATCGCGGAAGTTGTTAGACAAAATTACCTTCGATTTAACACGATCGATTGTAAAAAAGGATGAAATAACCCGAATGTGGTTTTTCATTTTGATAATGTTTGCCATTGTCGGCCTTTGGGGCTGGATAATCCAAATTAAAACCGGGCTTGGAGTTACGGGAATGCGCGATTATGTTTCATGGGGAATGTACATTGCCAACTTTGTGTTTTTTGTAGCGGTTAGTTTAATTGGATTTCTGATTAGCTCTGCCCTTCACCTTTTGAAAATTAATTGGGCAAAACCAATTTCGCGCGTTGCGGAGCAGGTTGCAATTGCATTTGTTGCTTTGGCAGGTATTATTATTGTTATGGACATGGGGCGTCCCGACAGGTTTATGAATATTTTTCTTCACGGAAGATTTGCTTCGCCGATAATTTGGGATGTTACGGTAATTACAACTTATTTAACTATTTCAGCCTTGCTTTTTTATATACCATTAATTCCCGATTTAGCATTAATGCGTGACAGATTGGGAACCAAATTACCAAAATGGCAAATAAAGCTATATACA
>JBBQPP010000160.1:0-7877 GCA_038217255.1 Bacteroidales bacterium
TCGTAATTGCTGCCGTACTGTATGGGGATTTTTATTTCGTCCCAAAGAAAAGGGAAATCGCCGGAATAATTGTAAACAGGTTCCTTGAAAACAAAGCTGTTGGCAACCAACACAATGCGGCCGTTGTATAAATCGCCATCAACCCACTTGCCAGTTTCCATAATTGTGGTGCGCAAAACACCAATGTCCATCACATCGCCAATTATTCCGCCTAATTGAACACGGTCGCTTGTTTTATAAAAACCGCCAAACATAATTGCCAACCAGCCTGCAAAGGAGGCGATAACTTCCTGAAGGGCAAAAGCTATACCTGCACCTGCAACACCAAAGGCAACAGTCAATCCGCCAAGCCGGTCACTATAAACTACTGTAATCAATAATACAGTAAGCAGGAATCCAATAAAACCGCCAAACTTCTTTGCCCGGTAACGGTTATCATTGTCCTTGATTTTAGAGAGTATATTGCGTTGAACCGTTTTTATGATGACCCAAATTATGGCGATGCCAACTAAAACAGCTACAATTTTTCCAATGGTGGGGTCAAATAAATATTTGTTAATAAATTCTTGCATGATTCTTGATTCTTGATACTCAATACTTAATACTCACTACTTTTTCCAACTTTCACATTAAACCCCGGAACTTTAAAATCTTTCGGCAGATAATCAACCGGAATAGTTATCATGTTTCCATCACGGGCTGCCCTGTAATGTGGCGACATGATTTCAATTCCAACTTCGTTACAGCAATCCTGAATATTTTGGTGCAGGTTCGAATAAATCAATGCCTGTTTGCTGGCTTCTTTTGTATAAGCATTGATTTGGTAGACAACATAAAAATCTTCGAGGCTGGTTTGCAACACAAATGGTTTCGGTTCTTTTAAAATCATATTTGTTCTCAACGCAGCTGTAATCAATGCTTCATGCATATTTTTCCATGGAACATCATACCCGATAGTTACTGTTGTATGGATTATTAAACCCTTTTCATTTGCCTCAATACTGTAGTTGGTTGTATTACCCGAAAGGACAGAAGCATTAGGAATCGTAATGATTTCATTTTTAATGGTTTTTATCCTTGTAACCAGCAAGGTTTTTTCAACAACATCGCCGGTAACATCCGCAATTTTAATACGGTCACCTATTTTGAAAGGCCGCATATATGTTATTACCAATCCCGCCACCATATTGGCAATTGCCGATGATGAACCCAGTGAAAACAATATGCCGATAAAAACCGAAACTCCTTTGAAAATATTGGAATCAGAACCTGGCAACAGAGGAAATATTAACACAAACATAAATGCGTAAAGAAGGAACTTTACGATGCTAAAAGTGGGCATGGCCCAATCAGCATGGAATCCGCTTATTTGCAGTTTGTTTTCTTCTATTTCGGAAAAAATGTAACGCACGAATTTTATAAAATACCTCATAACGAAATAGATTACCATAATGCTGAAGAAATTGGGTAGATATTTCCACACTCCAATGATGACACCTTTTAGTGGAGACCACACCAATTGAAAAAGTGCATCGGCCCAATCGCGGGAGAAAGGGAAAATGCTAAACAAAATGGGTAAAGAAACATAAATTAAAACGACATATATAAACAAGCGCAAAGCTTTTACAAGAAATAAAACTGCCTGCAATTCATGATCTTTGGTCAAAAAGGTGTAGTCTTTATATGACAGGTTTTTCAGCCAATTTTCTTTGTTCGTTTCAATGATTTTTAGCAGGCGGGCATAACCCTTGCCAATTAGCCAGATAAATAAACGGGCAAGAATTAAAACGAGCAATACCAAACCTATTCTTAACAGCAACTTTGCGAAGCTGTTTTCTTTTTTAGCCAGTATTATCGAATTGGTAATTGTATTTTTAAATTCATCGGCTACTTCGGGCATATTTTTATCATACCACAAAGCATCGTTTTCCGAAATACTCATAACAATCATTTCGCCATAAACAATGTCGTATGAGTTTTCAGATTGTACTACAAGGATTGAATCGGTTTTTAAAAATTCATCATTGTATAAATTGGCAATTTTACGAGTTATACTTGCAGCTCTTTCTTTCGGTGTTGAAGCGCCTATTTTTGTATTGACAGTAAAAAGGATATCACCCAAAACACCAATCACCGGAAAACCTGTTGCTGTTTTTCTCATCATGTCAATCCTGGCCTTTTTTTCCTCAATCCGTTGATTTTTTTGCTCTTCTATTGCTTTCAACTGGGTTAATAATTCTTGTTTTTCAAGATTGTCGGATGTTGAAAGCAGTTCTAGCCTTGATTCCAAATCAGCTTTTTTAATTGAATCGGCAATTCTTTGCTGTTCAATCTCTAAAAGTTTACTGTTGAATTCCTGCAGTATGGATGCCTGTATTGAATCTTTAACTACAGTGTTAGTGCTGTCTTTTTGTGCCTGGGATGAAAAACTCAGGAGTAATAAAAGAATGAAAATCGCACTATTTTTTATTGTATTCATTTTTCATTTTTTAAATTCTAAATTTAGAAAATCGGAACGATCCAAAGGGCAAATAAGAAATTCGAGCATTCATGTTCAGTATATTAGGTGCGAAAACCATTATTTTGAGAGAATTGGAATTAAGGTTGTATTTTCCAAATCTTGTCAGAGGTGGGCAAGTATTCAGCCAATGCAGCCGAGCCGTACCACTCATACAAATCGGCGGCGAGCAGGTTGGCTTTTATTGCAGGGTCGGTCATTACCAACCCTCTCGCTTCTTCAATTGATGATTTCATTGATTATGTTTTAATTTATTGAATTAATCTCCCTTTTTCTGATATTCTCGTCATCGGCAAATCACTTTGTATCTTATTTTCTTACCTGGAGTACTATTACCAGGTCAATAGCATCAGGGTTTAAAGTGGGTATTTCTAATTCAACCTCGCGATGTTTATTTTTTGTTTGGAATTCAACGGTTTTTCCTGTTCCAAACCATTTGGCATCAACAAGTTTGTAAGGAAAATCTTTCAACCCGATTTTATTTTTTATTGCCGAAGGATTTGTGATGTGTAAATAAACTTTATTGTCTTTTTCAACAGCAACGCCCCAATCGGTCGGTTTCATAAAACTTTTTCGTGTTCCGTAAATTGTTTCGCCATATGTTTTAAGCCATTCTCCCATTTCAAGTAACCTTTTTTTGTGTGCCTCGCGAACTTCGCCTTCGGGAGTTGGACCAATATTTAAAAGAAAATTGGCGCCCAACCCGGCAGATTTTATAAGCAAATGAACCAATTCTTTTGTGCTGCGATTGATTGTATCGCCGGTTACATAACCCCAGCTTTTCCCAATAATATCATTCGATTCCAGCGGCAAGTCTTTTGAAATAACCGCATTAGCTGAAAAACCTCCGCCCACATTTTGTCCGGGTAAATCACGTTCAAATGTCTGGTAATCTTCACCCGGGAAGACTGATAAATGATGATTATTAACTATCATGCAACCGGGTTGAAGTTTGTGAATGAGCGAATAAATTTCATCGTATTTCCATGCCCGTTTTTGAGTGCCCGTTTTTTTATTGGGCAGGTTATTCACCTGATCCCAATGCCCATCAAACCAAATCCCGTAAATTGGTCCGTAGTTAGTCAGAATCTCAGTCAGCTGGTTTTTCATAAACTCAATGTATTCATCCCAGTTGCATTCGCCTTTAATTCCAGTTGCCTTTTTAACATTTCCCTGGCAATAATCAGCCCGGTAAAAATCGGTAAGCGAATAATAACAAAACAGCCTGATTCCCTGCTTTTGACATTCATCAGCCAACTGCTTCAACACATCTTTTCCGTAGGGTGTGTTCATTATGTTCCAGTCAGAATACTTTGTATTGAACATGCTGAAACTGTCGTGGTGGCGGGTTGTGAAAGTAATGTATTTCATTCCCGCATCTTTGGCCAGTTTAACAACCTCAGCCGCATCAAATTTTTGCGGATTAAAAATATTTATATTTTGGTGGTATTTGTCAATATCCTGATTGCTCAGTGCCCAACCGATTTCTTTGCCCAGCACACTCGAAATACCCCAGTGGATAAACATTCCGAAATGTGCATCGCGAAACCATTCCCTGTTTTCAAGGTTTTCTTTTGACGGAATGTAACCAACCTGACCTTTGTCAAGGTCGTTTCCCTGTCCATTACAAAAAAATGTGTTCAGAAATAAAAACAAAACGAGAAGTGCGGTTCCTTTTTTCATGCTGGTTAGTTTTTTGATTTTTTGTTTAGCAACCGCAATTTATATCTTTTTCTGAATTTTCCTTTAAACCTTGTGTCGTATATCCATCTCTTTTCCACCAATCGAGGCCACCAATTAACTCTTTAACCTTGAATCCAAGTATAGTCATATTTAATGCGCCTTTTGTTGAGGCGTTACATCCAATTCCATCGCAATAACATACGTATAAATTATTTTTAGTAAAATCAGCTGTAGTTTCATTATTCATTTCCCGGTGAGGAAGATGAATTGCGCCTGGTATGTGTTCGTTTTCGAATGCTTTAAATGAACGTGTATCAATAACTTTGATGGCCTTACCACTGTTAATGGAATCATTTAAATCCCAGGAGTCAATCTCGTATTTTAATTTTTGCGCGTAATATTTTTGTTGTTTTTTCATTTTCATTTTTGAACAATAAAAGGGGTTCTGTTTGTTTTTTGTCGGTAAAATATTTATTAATATTCTTCAAACCTGAAGCGTTGTTATTATTAAATATCTCACAAATATGCGAGAGCAAAATTGACTTAATTTTACCGGCATCTGCATGCTTTTGAAAAACCTTTGGTAATAATGAAAAATTACAATTTCAGGAGTTTAAAAGCATGCATCCATTCGTTTTTCAATAAGCCTGGAATACACCAAAGCATGCACAATGGCTCAATCGCCCTTGCGGACTGCACTTTCCCAAAATCTGCACTTTCCCAACCAATTTTTTCTAGAATCTCGGTGACTTCGAGTTTAGCGTTTTCGTTGTTTCCACAGATAAACATAGTAGGCTTGCTTTCAAATTGTGGGTCAATCATAAAAGCATTTCCCACACAACTAAAAGCTTTAACAAAATTCGCATCCGGAAAAGCGTTTTGCAGTTGCTCCATCAATGATTCATCAAGCGTTGTAAAGAATTTAAGCACTCCATTATCAGGAGCAGCATTTGCAATTGGATTGGTAGCATCGATTACGGTTTTGTTTTTCAGATTTTCCGCGCCGGCCAATTCAAGGGCAGCCTTGGCAGCTCCACCATTTACTGCCAGAATTACAATATCGCCAAATGCTGCCGCTTCTTTTAATGTTCCCACTTCTGCTCCTTTTCCTTCACTGCTTTTCCATTCAGCTAATTTTTCAGTGTCCCTTGTTCCCAATTTAACTGCATATCCGTGATTCACCAGCCCCGATCCCAGTGTTTTGGCTACAATCCCCGACCCAATAATTCCTATTTTTTTCATCGTTTTAAAATATAAGTGTTATTACTCTTTATTTAATTAACATTTGTAGTACAGTATTGTTTGTGCTTAAAACCAGTCATTTTGATTGAACAAATAGGTTTGACAAACTTTTTAATTTAATCTATATTTGACCGAACTTTTAAAATCTATAAAATGATTTCTATAAACGAATATTTTGACAAAAAAGTAAAATCACTGGGTTATACAACATCTGCCGGAAAATCAACTGTCGGTGTTATGGAAGAAGGAGAATATGAATTCGGAACATCTTCACACGAAACAATAATTGTTGTTGAAGGTGAATTGATTGCCCTGCTCCCAAACGAATCTGAATGGAAATCATTCAAAGCAGGAAATTCGTTTGAGGTTGGAGCGAACGCTTCTTTTAAAGTAAAATCTGTTGGGCAAACTTCCTATTTGTGCAGGTACAAATAAGTAACAAATTGTAGATAAAGCATTGTTTTTTAATAAAATATAATGATTTGGAAAAATGCTTCTGTAAAAATACGCACCTCGGTTTTGCTTCAAAACATCAATCTGCAAATAATAAAAGGTGATGTATTGGGAATTATTGGCTCTAACGGATATGGAAAAACAGTTCTGGCAAAGGCAATTGCTGGTGAATTGGCTGTTTCGGGCGATATAATTGATGACGGAATTTTTATGAAAAAACGGTTTGTTCCGTTTCATTCTTCTTTATCGCTCTCAAATGGTGGAGCTGTTTACCGCCAACAACGCTGGAATAAAATTGACACTGAGCCTTTGCCAAAAGTGAGCGATGAATTGCAAAAATGTGAAAACTTCGCAACTGCAGCTTACCTGCTTAAACAATTCGGATTGGTTCATTTATACGAAAGTTTTGTAATCAATTTATCAAATGGTGAGCAGCGAAAACTGGAGTTGCTGAAAGCTCTTTCTGCGAAACCTGATTTGCTTGTGCTCGATAATGCGTACACCGGATTGGATAGTAGCGCACGTCCGTTACTAACTCAAATGCTTGAAACCCTTATTCTACAAGGCCAAACAATTGTGATGACCGGTCTGGAATTGAAAGATTTTCCGCAGTCAGTAAAACAGTTTGTGGTTTTGGAAGAAGGTGTTATGAAGGGAAGCTGTTCAAGAAAAGAGGTGACCACTGTAAAGTTACAACCTATTGAATTTAAGATGGAAACACTTCATTGGACAAATTCAGCTTTCACCGAATTGGTTTATTTGAATAATGTTTCGTTGCAATACGAGCAGCGGGTAATTCTCGATGCGGTAAACTGGCAAATAAATATTGGCGAACGGTGGTCGCTATCAGGGCCAAACGGTTCGGGAAAAACAAGTTTATTAAACCTCATTTTTGGCGATAATCCAAAAGCTTACGGTTGTGACATCAGGTTGTTTGGAAAACAAAAAGGAACGGGCGAATCCATTTGGGATATCAAAGCAAGGATTGGTTTTGTTTCGCCTGAGTTACATCAGTTTTTACCTCAAAACCAGTCGGTAATTGATGTTGTTTGTTCAGGTTTTAGTGAAGCTGAAAGTTCATTCAAAAAGCCCACTGGCTTTCAGCGTGATGTAGCCCGGCAGTGGTTGAAAAGCTTGAATTATAATGAAATAGGTAACCGCTTGTTTGGAGAACTTTCCACCTCTGCGCAACGAATTGTACTTTTTATCCGCACCCTTGTAAAAAATCCGCCATTATTGATTTTGGATGAACCTTTTCAAGGACTGGATTCTACTCATGTTCGTCTGCTGAAAGACCTTTTAAACCGCATAGCGGCAGAATCAAACTGTGCAATGATTTTTGTAACACATATTCCCAAAGAGTTGCCAGAGTGTTTTTCTTTTCATTTAAAACTCAAGGATGGAGTGGTAGTTTAAATGTTGAAATGTGCGTTTGCAAATAAAGTAAATCATTATATTTGCGACACAAATTGCGGGAGTAGCTCAGGGGTAGAGCATCAGCTTCCCAAGCTCGTTTTAAACCGTTATAAACCCGCTGCAACCCCTTATTTATATACAATTTCAACTTTTTCTTTATTCTGGAAATGTGGCACGGTTTACAAGCTATGTAAACCATGATGTAAACCAAATTATTATGAGTGCTTCAATTTCAGTTGTATGTTACAAGTCTAAAACGCTTGCAAATGGAGAAAACCCACTAATGTTGCAAATCTGCAAAAACAGTAAACGGAAATACCAAAGTTTAGGAGTTTCGATTAATCCTAATCACTGGGATTTTAATAAAAATAAACCTAAATCAAGTTGCCCAAATGGTGGTTTAATTCAGCAAATTATTCTAAACAAGGTATCTGAACTTCAAAAACAAATGTTAGGGTTTAATGCTGAAAGCAAAGATTTTACCATTGGTAATCTGTTGGCCGCAAAAAGCGAAAAGGTAACCGATAAAACAGTGGGTGAATTTTACAGGGAGTTGATATTAAAC
>JBBQPP010000161.1:0-7874 GCA_038217255.1 Bacteroidales bacterium
AATATCTCACTGCACTGTCGTCACTTTTCAAAAAACCTTTTAAAGTTTCAAGATTTGAAATTTCGCCTAAAGTTGCTATTTCGGCGGCATTCATAATTTCATCAATATTTACTTTTCCTGAACGCATATAATCATATACAGGCGTTTCTCCGGCCCGATCAACACGGTCGGCTTCCGGAATAAAACCGGCATCGTAAATTTTGGTAACCCAATCCTTATTTGCTGCACGCATTCGTTCCAAAACTTCAATATAATTCAAATCGGCGGCCAAATTATTCACTTCCCAGGGGTCATTTTCTGTGTCGTAAAGTTCTTCAACTGGTTTTGTTTTCCAAAAAGCACTCTGTATTTCATTACAATCGCCATTTAAAAAGGCCTTTTCCCATGAACCAATAGAGGGTGCTTTCCACAAATACTCCAAATGCTGACCGTAAATTCGGTAAGGCATGTAATTTCGAATATATCGGAACCGCTGGTCGCGCACTGCACGGCTCATATCAAAACGTTCATCCATCCTTCCACGAAACATAAAAGCATATTCAGGATCAGGTGTTTTTTGTTTTCCCAGAAATGCGCTTCCCTGCAAATATTCTGGGATTTGAATTCCTGCAATACTCAACAGTGTTGGCACTAAATCGACAAAACTGACCAGACGTGTAACTTTCGAACCAGTTTTTTCGGCGGGGTAAAGGTATTTGTATTTTTCTGGGATGCGAATAATAAACGGCACCCGCGTTCCGGTTTCGTAAACATACCGTTTGCTGCGGGCAAGCACACCACCGTGGTCGCCGTAGTAAAAAACGATAGTATTTTCAAGCAAACCGGCCTCTTCCAATTCCTTTAATTTTTCACCAATCCAGGTGTCCATATCTTCCACTTTGTCGTAATACTGCGCCCAGTCGTGTTTCATTTCGGGGGTGGCCGGATGGTAAGGTGGAAGTGGCACTTCTTCGGGACTATGTCTTAGCTCCTCATTTGGAATCCATTTATGGATGGAACTTTCATGCGAAATGGTTGTATTGAAAACTGAAAAAAATGGTTTCCCTTCAGGTCGGTTTTTATAATGCGCTGTTTTACTGCATTCGTCCCAAATGCTTTTATCATCGAAGTTGCCCAGATTGTAATCTGTTTTAACATTGTTCGTACAGTAGTAACCGGCCTGCCGCAAATATTCCGGGTATGTCTTTACAATATCAGACTTTGGATAAAAACTCCGCATGTTTTCATTTCCTCCCGAGCAGGCATAAACACCTGTGAGAATTGTATTTCGTGTTGGCGCGCAAACGGGTGCATTTGCATAAGCGTGGGTATATAAAAACCCTTCCGATGCAAGCTTGTCGAGATTGGGGGTTGTGGCAAATTCGTCGCCATAACAACCCAAAAACGGACTGTTATCTTCACTGGTTAACCATAAAATATTGGGGAGTTCATCGGGGATTTTTTCAGTACAGCCTGATAACATAATTGAACATGTTAAAACAGTTGCTAATAAAATGGGGGTATAAATATAGAATTTGCGTTTCATATAAAATGGTTTTAATTGGTTTCTAATTTTAATTTAATAGCCGATTAGTTGTTGTTTTAATTCATAATCTCAACTCTATTCCCATCCGGATCAAGGACAACACTTTCGTAATATCCATCGCCTGTTGTGCGTGGTTCATTTATCACTTTGTAGCCATCTTTTTTTAAGATCTCAGTTATTTGGTCCACTTTTTCCCTCGAACCTACATTAATAGCAAAATGGATTATACCTATAAACTGTTTGACAATATCGTTTTTTGATGACGATATTCGCGGCATTTCCATGATTTCCAATCGGCAATCGCTATCAAAAGAGAGAAAATAAGAACGGAATTCCTTTGAATGATTATAATAAATTTCGGTACTTGAAGCATCGAAATAGTGAATATAAAAGTTGCGCAATCCTTCGAGGTTGCGTGTCCAAATGGCTATGTGGTCAATCTTCATAACTGCAAATTTCAAAATTACTTTATCAATACTATGTTTTTATAACGTAAAAATTTGAACAATAATTATAAAGTGCCATCCCACTCCAAAAAAAATTGTTCTAAAAACTGTTCCATAAATATATGCCGTTTTTCTGCTATTTCAATGGCTGTTGGTGTATTTATCCGATTTCTTAACAATAGCAGTTTTTCGTAAAAATGATTGATCGTTGGTGCTGTGGTTTTTTTATAGCTTTCAAAGTCTTTGTGCAATTCAGGTTTTATTTCTGGATTATAAATTTGACGCCCCTTATTTCCGCCGTATGCAAATGTCCGGGCAATCCCAATAGCGCCAATGGCATCCAACCTATCGGCATCTTGCACAATTTTTGCTTCAAGTGAAGTTGCAACTGTTTCAACACCTGCACCTTTAAACGAAACCTGATCGATAATCTCAAGTATCTTCTCAGTATTAAATTCACTCATTTTCATCTTTTTTAACCATGATTTTGCATGTGAAGTTTGCACATCACCGTTTATTTTCCAATCATCAATATCATGTAAAAGTGCTGCCATTTCTATAACGAAGCGATTTCCCCCCTCAGTTTCGGCAATTTTTAAAGTCAGGTTACGAACCCGGTGAATGTGCCACCAATCGTGACCGTTCCCTTCGTTTTCAAAAATGCCTTTTATATAGTTTTCAGTCTGAGTAACCCATTGAATTTCTGATATATTGACCATAATAGTCCAAAATTAATCATTGTTAGCTAATGGCAATGTATAAAAAAAGTTAAACCGAACAATTTCAAATCCATAACAAACTAATGGGCAATCACATACAAATAGCTTAAAAATCATATAAGTATAACGGAATGTTTTTTTTCTAATTTTGCACCGGTGAACAATGAAAAATTCTTATTGTTTGCATTATGAAAGACAAAAACTTTAAATATTGAAATGACAAAAACGTCAAAACTTACAATTCCCTCACTTTTTAATGAATCGGTGAAAAACTATACTCACCAAAACTCTCTTGTTTTTGTTGGTGAGGAGAAATATACCTATCAACAATTAGGCAAAGATGTTCACCGTGTTGCATCATTACTTTCCGGATTAGGTGTAACCAAAGGTGATAAAGTTGCAATTTTAAGTACAAACATGCCAAATTGGGGCGTGGCTTTTTTTGCTGTTTCAATTGTTGGGGCAGTTGCAGTGCCCGTTTTGCCTGATTTTCACGATAACGAAATCAAATCGATTATTGAGCATTCCGAAACAAAAGTAATGTTTGTTTCTAATGGATTATTTGGCAATGTTACCGAAGAATCAAAGAAACTTCTTGACCATATTATTCTTGTTGAAAATTTTGCGGTTATACCCAAAAATACCTTGGTGCAAAATCTGGATGAATTAAAATCTTCTCTGCCTATAACTTTAAAAGAATCTGTTCAGGTTGAAGTTGAGGAAGAAGATTTGGCCTCCATTATTTATACTTCCGGAACAACGGGCAATTCAAAAGGAGTAATGTTGACTCATAAAAATCTTGCCTGGACAACCCAGCAATGTTACACTTTGCAGGAAATAAAATCCAGCGATCGTTTTCTTTCATTACTTCCACTGTCGCACTCACTCGAAAATACAGTGGGGTTTTTACTCCCGATGAAATATGGAGCCTCAATTCACTACCTGCGTAAACCGCCGGTTCCATCAGTTTTATTGCCAGCACTGGAGGTGGTAAAACCTACTATCATGCTCGTTGTCCCACTAATTATTGAGAAAGTTTTCAGATCGAAAATATATCCGGCATTTCAAAAAAGTCCGGTTACCCGGTTTTTATACTCGATAGCCCTGACACGGAAAATATTGAACAAAGTTGCGGCAAAGAAACTCTATAAAACCTTTGGCGGCGAACTCAGATTTTTCGGAGTTGGCGGTGCAAAACTCGACCAAACGGTTGAACGCTTTCTATATGAAGGCGGTTTCCCGTATGCCATTGGTTATGGATTGACAGAGACTTCGCCACTATTGGCTGGTGCAACTCCTGGAAAAACAAAAATCGGTTCAACAGGGATTGCCATGGAAGGTGTGCAGTTGCGCATCGCAAATGCTGACCCGCTTACAAGTGAAGGCGAAATTCAGGCAAAAGGCGAAAATGTGATGCGTGGTTATTACAAAGCGCCCGAAATTACAAATGAAGTTTTTACAGAAGACGGCTGGTTCAGGACTGGGGATCGCGGGTGTTTCGACAAACACAATATGTTGCATATAAAAGGCCGCATAAAAACAATGATAGTGGGTGCCAGTGGCGAAAATATTTATCCTGAAGAAATCGAATCGGTAATCAACAAAATGCGGTTTGTGCTTGAATCATTGGTTGTTGAAAAGAAAGGGAAACTTGTAGCGATGATCCATTTGAACATGGAAGAAGTTGAAAGCAATTTTAAACACTTGAAAGTGGAAGCACAACAATTTATCCAAGATAAATCGGAGGAGATCTTAAAAGAAATCCATAAAAAAGTAAATGGAGAAGTGAACAAATTTTCAAGGATTCAACAGGTTATTTTACAAATCGATCCTTTTGAAAAAACTCCAACAAAAAAAATCAAACGGTTTTTGTATGCGCAGAGTTAGTAGCGAGTATTAAGTATTGAGATTTAAAGATCCAAGACTTAAAGACACAAGATTGTTAGACATAAGGGTTAGTCACTCTAATTTATAATTGCTACTGAGGTTGGTTTTTATTGAAATAAGGTCTGTAAAAAGAAAAGTATTTTATTTTACTGACA
The DNA here is from genome assembly GCA_038217255.1 of Bacteroidales bacterium. Taxonomy (GTDB): domain Bacteria; phylum Bacteroidota; class Bacteroidia; order Bacteroidales; family Prolixibacteraceae; genus Draconibacterium. Next base: position 4,733 of record JBBQPP010000161.1, read on the forward strand.
TATAGTAAATTGAGCATAGCAAAACCTTATTTTTTGTTTTCAACCTTAATAGAATTGCAAACAACACAAAGAATCAAACCTTATTAATTTGCTGTTTTTTGATTCGCCCACTTTTTCCAAAATTGAATCTCAATAATTGCTCAATTTAATTTTCCATAAAATTCATTTCCAGAAGTAATTTTGTGGCGTTATTTTAGTTGAATTTAAAATGTTAATTTTGGGCCGATTAAAATGCTAACAGGGAATGGTTACCGAATCAAGATATAGTGCAAGGGGAGTGTCAGCTTCAAAGGAAGATGTTCACGATGCAATTAAAAATGTGGATAAAGGGATTTTCCCAAAAGCATTTTGCAAAATTGTGCCCGACATTTTGGGAGGCGATCCAGACTGGTGCAACATAATGCACGCTGACGGTGCCGGCACAAAATCCTCATTAGCTTACCTATATTGGAAAGAAACAGGCGACCTTTCGGTGTGGAAAGGAATTGCGCAAGATGCACTGATCATGAATGTTGACGACCTTCTTTGCGTGGGTGCAACCGAAAATATCCTTGTCTCGTCAACCATTGGAAGGAATAAAAGCAACATTTCCGGCGAAGTGATTTCCACAATTATTAATGGCACTGAAGAACTACTTGCCAAACTTCGCGAACTGGGAATCAGCATTTATTCCACTGGAGGCGAAACTGCAGATGTTGGAGATTTGGTGCGGACAATTATAGTTGACTCAACAGTTACTTGTCGCATGAAGCGCAAAGATGTAATTTCTGCCGACAGGATTTCTGCCGGAGATGTAATTATCGGACTTTCCTCATCTGGCCAGGCAACTTATGAAACTGAATATAACGGAGGAATGGGAAGTAACGGTTTAACTTCAGCCCGCCACGATGTTTTTGCCAAATATATTGCTGAAAAATATCCTGAAAGTTTTGATTCTGTTGTTCCGGAAGATTTGGTTTATTCAGGAAATTACAAACTCACTGACAAGATTGATGGATTGGGAATTAATGCCGGAAAACTTGTTCTTTCACCAACCCGAACTTATGCACCTGTAATAAAAAAAATACTCGATAAATTTAGAAATCAAATTTCAGGAATGATACATTGTTCGGGCGGTGCACAAACCAAAGTGCTCCATTTTGTTGATAATGTGCATGTAATAAAAGACTATATGTTCCCTGTTCCACCCCTTTTCAGGATTATTCAGGAACAATCGGGAACAGACTGGAAAGAGATGTACAAAGTGTTTAACATGGGACATCGTTTTGAAATTTATACGAAACCTGAGTTTGCCGATGAAATCATTTCAATTTCAAAATCTTTCAATATCGATGCACAAATTATCGGTCGGGTTGAAGATTTTAAAGGAAAAAAACTTACGATTAAGACAGATAAGGGGACTTTTTTCTATTAGCTTGGTTTGACATAGTTCTCGCAAATGTTGGTTATATAACCAATTCAAAATCCCGAATTTTTAAATCTATCTTAATTTCACTTTCAACAAAAACAAAAAATGGCACAATACGAATTACTCGAAAAATACGAATCGATTAGACACCGTTTTGAAGAGGTTCAGCAACAAATTACTGATCCTTCGATAATGAACGACATGAAGCGGTATGTAAAACTGAACCAGGAATACAAAAACTTAGAAAAATTGGTTGTAGTTTTCCGCGATTTCAAAAATATGGTTGACAACATTGAATCGGGCAAAGAAATACTCGATCAGGAAACCGATAAAGAATTGCGGGAAATGGCCCGGGAAGAAATTGAAATGGCTGAAAAGCTGATTCCTGAAAAAGAAGCGGAAATTAAGTTTCTTTTAGTACCTGCTGATCCCGAAGACAGTAAAAACTGTATCCTTGAAATACGCGCCGGAACCGGAGGCGATGAGGCAAGTATTTTCGCAGGCGATCTGTTTAAAATGTATTCAAAATTCTGCGAACAAAAAGGTTGGCGGATTGAGATTACCCATATGAACGAGGGGACTTCCGGCGGTTACAAGGAAATTGTGGCAACCATTTCAGGTGAAAATGTTTATGGTTTAATGAAATACGAATCGGGTGTACACCGTGTGCAACGGGTTCCGCAAACTGAAACGCAAGGTCGGGTGCACACTTCGGCAGCAACTGTCGCAGTTTTGCCCGAAGCTGAAGAATTTGATATTGATTTGAAAGAAAGCGATATCAGAAAAGATACTTACTGTTCTTCGGGACCTGGCGGGCAGTCGGTTAATACCACTTATTCTGCCATTCGTTTAACTCACATTCCAACCGGGATTGTAGTTACCTGTCAGGATCAAAAATCGCAGTTGAAAAACCTTGCCAAGGCAATGATTGAGCTGCGGTCAAGGATTTATGCAAGGGAACACCAAATATATTTGGATGAAATTTCATCGAAACGGAAAACAATGGTTTCCACCGGCGACCGTTCAGCCAAAATACGCACCTACAACTGGCCGCAGGGACGAGTTACTGACCACCGCATCAACCTGACTTTGTATAACTTGCAGGCAATCGTAAATGGCGATATCGATGAAATCATTGAAAAACTGAGTATTGAGGAAAACGCAGAAAAACTGAAAGAGGCAGAGATTTAATAGAAGCCCCAACCCCGACCCTTCCCCAAAGGAGAAGGGAGGAAGAATAAACACAGAATATGTATTTAAACCAAATTAAATTAGTACAAATCTTCCCCTTCGGGGGAATTAAAGGGGGCTTTACTTTATGAACCAACAACAACTTTTTGAACAGATACAAAAAAAACGCAGTTTCCTTTGCGTTGGTTTGGACACGGATATCCTGAAAATCCCAAAATATTTATTGGATACTTCGGATCCGATTTTTACATTCAATAAAGAAATAATTGATGCAACGGCAGAATTTTCTGTTGCCTACAAACCCAACCTGGCTTTTTATGAAAGTCTGGGTTCGAAAGGTTTGGAAAGCCTTGAAAAAACAGTGCATTATGTTCGTGAAAAGTACCCTGATTTATTTCTGATCGCCGATGCCAAACGCGGCGATATTGGAAACACCTCCAATTTATACGCCCGTGCATTTTTCGAACACATGGATTTTGATGCGGTTACAGTTGCCCCATATATGGGCGAAGATTCAGTAAAACCATTTATGACTTATCTCGA
>JBBQPP010000162.1:0-7854 GCA_038217255.1 Bacteroidales bacterium
TCTGTAGAAAACGTTACATCTGACAAAAATTACTTCTCAAAAGCAGTCATTCGTCCTGCCGATGCAGACTTAACTTCATTGGCCGATTTAATCAACGGGAACAATAAAATCTGCATTTTCTGCGGTATAGGTGCTGCTGAAGCGCATGATGAAGTTGTGCAACTTGCCGAAAAATTGAAAGCTCCGGTAGGCTATTCCTTCCTTGGTAAAATGGGTATTCAATATGATAATCCTTTTGAAGTAGGAATGACCGGCTTATTAGGTTTGCCTTCCGCTTATCACAGTATGCACGAAAGCGACCTGATTTTGTTGTTAGGTACTGATTTTCCTTATGTCCACTTTATTCCGCAGGATAAAATAATTGTTCAGGTGGACACTCGTCCGGAAAGATTGGGCCGAAGGGCTAAACTTGCATTGGGTTTACATGGCAACATCAAATCCACTTTACAGGCGATAATTCCGTTGTTAAATTTAAAAGAAGACGATAGTTTCTTAAAAGCACAGTTACAAATTTATGATAAAGTGAAAGAGCATTTAATCACTTATGCATCCGATAAAGGGGAAAAAAATGCCATACATCCGGAAACGGTGGCTTTTGAATTAAATAAACTGGCAACAGATGATGCCATATTTACCGTAGATACCGGCATGTGCTGTGTATGGGGTGCACGCTATATACATGCAACCGGAAAACGCAGTTTGCTGGGCTCATTCATACATGGTTCAATGGCAAATGCATTGCCACATGCCATTGGTGCAGCACTGGCTTGTCCCAATCGCCAGATTATTGCTATGTACGGCGATGGAGGAATTTCCATGATTCTGGGCGACCTGGCTACAATCAAACAATATAAGCTCCCTGTTAAAGTGATTGTATTTAATAACCGTTCTCTGGGAATGGTTAAATTAGAAATGGAAGTGGCAGGATTACCCGCTTTCGGCACCGATATGGTCAATCCGGATTTTGCTTTGGTTGCAGAGGCAATGGGCATCAAAGGTCTAACAATTGACGACCCGGAAAATCTTGAATCTGTATTAAAAGAGGCATTCCTGGTTAACGGACCTGTTTTAGTAAATATAATGACAGATCCGAATGCGCTCGCTGCCACCTAAAATGGAATTGGAAATGGTTAAAGGTATGACATTGTCTATGACCAAACTGATGCTTGGCGGAAAGTTGGAAGAAGTATTGGATACAGTAAAATCAAATTATAAGCATTTAGGGGAGATAATTAATTAAAAAACAGAAGTGTAATGAAAAAATTCAATTCGAAGGATGCAAAAGTAATCGGTGATGATCTCGGTATCTATTGGGTAAAAAGTAAGTTCAAATATCGAATGCCATAATCAAAGCCTTTGGAATCTGAAACATTTTGGATTCAGCCGTTAGTATGTATTATGTTTCAAATTTTCAGGATTGCCTGATTAATTTGTTCTCTTTTCTTCAAAAGGCATTGCCGATCGTTTTCACCTGGAACGACTTCAATTCTTGGAAATGCCTTTCATCTGAAATGTGGGAATTATGTAACTAATTCACGGAACTATGTAACACTCCTCCCTCCTTTATAATTTACCTTTACATTATTCAATCAATAAATCAATAAACAAATCGCATGAAAAAAAATCGTCTTTCTTTCGTAATTGCCGGAATTTTGATAGTTGGAACATTTATATCCTCCTGTACCAAGGAAGAAAATCTGGCATTCCCTGACCCATCCCAAACCGCCCTTAAATCGGCAAATTTCTCTGGTCTTACTCCTACAGAACAGTTAGGAAAACACATTTTTAATGATAAAAATATTTCTGTCCCGGCCGGTGTGTCATGTGCCACTTGTCATGGCCCTGAAGTGGGATTTACCGGTCCTGACCAGGCGATCAATGAAGCAGGAGCAGTTTATCCGGGTGCTTTCCCGGGGCGTTTTGGAAATCGTAAGCCACCGTCAGCAGCTTATGCCGGGAGTAGCCCTATCCTCAATCAGGATGCTTTAGGAGCCTGGGTAGGTGGTATGTTTTGGGATGGCAGGGCAACAGGTTGGACACTCGGTGATCCTCTTGCCGAACAAGCGCAGGGACCTTTCCTTAATCCTTTGGAGCACAATGTTTCAAGCGCGGCAGATGTCATTGAGATAATAAAGAGCTCAAATTATGCCACTCTTTTTGAAGAGGTCTATGGAAGCGGCTCACTTGACAACGCTGAAGCTTTTAATAATGTTGGCCGAGCAGTTGCAGCCTACGAAAGAAGCATTGAAGTGAGCCCGTTCTCTTCAAAATACGATATGTTTCTGGCCGGAAGAGCAAAACTTACAGGACAGGAAGCCAGGGGACTTGAATTGTTCAATGGTAAAGGGAAATGTAATCTTTGCCACGTCAGCGACGGTGGTGCACCCTTATTTACCGATTTCAGTTACGACAACACGGGTGTTCCAAAAAATCCTGCAAATCCATTTTATACTATGCCATCCGAATATAATCCCGATGGTATGGACTGGATAGATAAGGGATTGGGCAGTTTTTTAAGCTCAATTGACAATGCTACTGCAACTGAAAACATGGGCAAACAAAAAGTACCCACCTTGCGCAATGTGGACAAACGTCCTTATAAAAGATTTACCAAAGCATATATGCATAACGGCGTATTCAAATCGCTGTATGAAGTGGTCCATTTTTATAATACCCGGGATATAGAAACCTGGCCTGCACCGGAATATGCTTTAACCGTTAATCGTAGTGAGTTGGGCAATCTGGGTCTTAACAAGGGAGAAGAAATTGCCATTGTAGCCTTTCTGCAAACGCTTTCTGACGGGTACGTAAATAAAAAGTAATCCGTATAAAAGGCTTACTTAATAAAAATTTAATGCTGGCAGGTTTTCTTCTGCCAGTTTTTTTTATTTAGAAAGTGCTTATTGCTCCGTTAAAAGCTGGCTGTCTTTAACAGTGCAGATTTTTACTACTCACCATACTAATCTATTGATAATTACATCCGACTTTTTAGCTTGCACATGAGAATGTGTGAATGATATAACTTATTTCCGGAATTGTATAACGCTTTCCGGAATTAATGTGACCACCTTTATATTGTGAAAATTCCTTCACAATCAAAAATTCAAAAAATGGATACTACAGAAATGAAAGGAAACTGGAATGAGATGAAAGGCAAACTCAAACAGAAATTTGCAAACTTAACTGACGATGACCTGATGTTTGAAGAAGGTAAAAGAGACGAGATGTTGGGAAAACTTCAAATCACACTTGGTAAAACAAAAGATGAATTAGATAAGATTATGTCAGGGCATTAATCATCTCTTCAAAAAAATACATCATTCAGAATTTATTTTTTGAATGATGTTTTTTTGTTTCTGTTCAACTTAGGCCACTAAAAAAAATTCACCCACTGCAGGTGCGATTTGCAATCCGTGCCGAAGTTCACTTTATCAGATATTAACGAAATTTCTAATTTTCAACAAAATAAAGTCGGCATAAAAGCAGCATCCGCCAGCTGGGGATTCATCTTATAAACAACACCCTACCTGCAATTGCAGAAATTTAGAAACAAGCGTTAGAGACCAGGAACTTTAAAGATATAATAAGAGAAAGCAAAATAAAGAAACCCTACTTGAAACAACCAAAAAAGTAACAGAAAAAAAATCAAGCAAATAACTAATACCATGGAAAAAACATTTAAGGCAGAAAAATATAGCGGTTTATCCGAAGAGCAAGTCAAACAGAAACTTGAAAAAGAAGGCTTTAACGAACTTCCTTCTTCAAAGCCAAAAAGCATATGGCACATCATATTTGGCGTGGTAAAAGAACCTATGTTTATGTTATTGGTTGCGTGTGGCACACTCTATCTTGTGCTTGGAGATGTGCAGGAGGGTATAATGCTTTTGGGTTTTGTTTTTGTAATTATGGGTATTGAATTTTACCAGGAGAAAAAAACAGAAAAAGCCCTGGATGCATTGAAAGACCTTGCCAGTCCAAGGGCATTGGTTATCAGAAATGGAATTGAAAAAAGGATTCCCGGCAAAGAAGTAGTAACAGATGATATTGTGGTGTTGCAAGAGGGCGACAGAGTACCCGCCGATGCATTTGTTTTGTCGTGCATTAACCTGATGGCTGATGAGTCACTGCTCACCGGAGAATCTGTTCCGGTCAGGAAAAGGGAAGGAAAGGAAGGCGATTCGAATTCCAGTCCGGGTGGCGATGATATTCCATATGTTTATTCAGGTTCAATGATTGTTCAGGGAAATGGCGTTGTAAAAATTGTGGCAACGGGAATGAACACCGAAATTGGAAAGATTGGGAAAGCACTGGAATCAGTAAAAGAAGAGCCTACAAAATTAAAAAAAGAGATGGGCATTCTGGTAAAGCGTTTGGCAATTATTGGAATCTCGCTTTGTGTATTGGTTATTGTGGTTTATACTTTAACCAGAGGTGATTTGCTAAACGGATTTTTGGCAGGCATTACATTGGCTATGGCAATGCTTCCGGAGGAATTTCCTGTAGTTCTTACTGTATTTCTTGCACTCGGCGCGTGGCGTATGTCAAAAAATAAAGTATTGACCCGAAAGCCGGCTGCCATTGAAACACTGGGATCGGCAACTGTATTGTGTACGGATAAAACAGGAACGCTGACACAAAATAAAATGACAGTTTCCCAATTGTATAATGGGAGAGATTTTTATTCCGTTTCTGCCGAGGCCGAATTTACAGAACCATTTCATGAGATAATTGAGTACGGAATTTTATCAAGCCAGGTTAATCCTTACGACCCCATGGAGAAAGCCATTGTCAATGTGGGTGAAAAGTTCCTTCAAAATTCAGAGCACATTCACGCCGATTGGTCAATGGAAAAGGAATACCCTTTGACAAAGGAAATGTTGGCGATGTCGCGAGTGTATAACAGTAGCGGAACAAAAGGCAAAATAATAGCAGCCAAAGGAGCACCTGAAGCCATATTTGATCTTTGCCATCTTGATGGTAAAACGAAAGACAAATATGTAAAAGCTGTTACTGAAATGGCTTCATCTGGATTAAGGGTGCTGGGTGTTACTAAAGCAGAAATAGAGACCGGAAGTCTGCCAAAAACACAGCATGATTTCAATTTTGAATTTGTAGGATTAATCGGGTTGTCAGACCCTATCAGGAAAAACATACCCGGTGCAGTTGCAGAATGTTACAAAGCCGGCATCAGGGTAATCATGATTACAGGAGATTATTCGCTGACAGCCATGAGTATTGCAAAAGAGATCGGGTTGAAAAATCCCGAATTATCTATTGAAGGTAATGAATTGAAAGATATGTCTGAAGAGGAACTTTGCAAGAGGATAAAAGATGTGAATGTCTTTGCCAGAGTTATTCCGGAGCAAAAACTAAAAATCGTCAATGCGTTAAAGAAAAACAAAGAAATAGTGGCCATGACAGGCGATGGAGTAAATGATGCCCCGGCACTAAAAACGGCAAACATCGGAATCGCAATGGGTGAAAAAGGAACTGATGTTGCAAGGGAGGCTTCCTCGCTGGTATTGATGGATGATAATTTTGCCTCTATAGTTGGAGCCGTAAAGATGGGACGCAAAATTTTTGATAATCTGCAAAAAGCCCTGGGATATATTTTTGCCATTCATGTCCCAATAGCAGGATTATCTCTGATACCTGTTTTATTTGCAAATATGCCATTAATTCTGTGGCCTGTACATATTGTATTTCTTGAACTGATAATCGATCCGGCCTGTTCGATCATTTTTGAAGCCGAAAAGGAAGAAATGAATGTCATGTCACGACCGCCAAAAAAGATTGACGAACCCTTTTTTGGTTCAAAAAAAATAGTATTGAGTTGCATACAAGGACTGGGAATCTTAATTATTTGTCTTCTCGTGTATTTTATTGGTCATAAAATGGGACACACCGAAAAAGCGGTCAGGACATTTACCTTTATTACCTTGATAGTATCAAACATTGCTGTAATTTTTTCAAATCGTTCATGGACCGCTAATATCTTCAAAATCCTTGTTAGTCCTAACAAAGCTGTTAAGTGGATTGTTGGCGGAGCCGTTCTGTTTCTGATTCTCATCCTCAATATTCCTTTCTTAATCGACCTGTTTCAGTTTGAAAAAATAAGTATAATAGAAACAATAATTTGTGTCGTGGCAGGTCTTTTTAGTGTAACCTGGTTTGAATTATACAAACATTTTAAGCTGGTTAAAAAACCACTTTTATAATTCACTTTCTTTTAAAATTTAACTAAAAAAAAGGATGATAGACAATGCCGCCAGTTTCTGGTTGAGTAGCCTTCCACATGAAAGGGCTTTCATTTGATTCCATAAAAAAAATGTTGCCAAAGCTTTTTTAAAGCAAAACAAGCACATATGTTTTCCTGGCCAAAACCAAGAAAACGTTCTAAAGCATAAGCTTAAATCAACTATATTTAATCCAAAATTAACGGTTAGAATTGGTTTTTAGACAGACTGCCGACGAACATGGGCGCCAGAATCCAACAGCAAACAATACCATCAAAAAAAATAAACATAGCAGGCACATAGCGGCATCATCCAAAACTATTTTATCCATCATTTTATTTAGAAATATTCTACTTTCGATATTATGGCCAATATTGCAGCTTTGTTGTATTTTGCACCAACGATGGATAAAATACTATTATGTTGTGTGTAAGTTTATAAAACACAATCTTTTAAATTTAAACAATAAAACCAAATTTTATGAATCAATTTTTAGTTAAACAGGCAATTTTTTTACCGATTATTTATTTTGGAAGTATTATAATAGCAGGATTCTTTGCTAATGAATATAGCCATTTGGGCCAACATGCCAGTGAATTAGGAATTAATTCGAGCAAAAGCGCAGTATTGTTATTCCAGATTGGAATAATATTAACAAGTATTTCCTTGTTTTTATTAGCATTAGGTTTATTGATAAATTTTAAAAATAGATTTTTAATATCATCTATTTTGGTATTTGCTTTTGGAGTGACTTTTATGTTTGGAGCTATTTATCCAATCAATTCTCCTTGGCACGGGTTTTATGGAATTGGACTATTTATAATGATACTCCCATTTGTTTTTTTGTATGAATTGAATAATTTAATTAATAACAGAACTATCCATAGAATATCAATTATTGCTGGTTTTCTGATGTTTTTTTATTTATGGTCAATGATTGCTGGATTAGACCCAGTAAACTATCGTGGTTTGACCCAAAGGTTATTTGGAATAGTTGTCTTTGGTTGGTTCTCTTTTATATCATATCAACTTAATGAAGTGATAAAGAAAAAGAGTGATAATATTAATTAAACCCTACACACAATTCTTTTTGATATTCGGAAAAATGGTTCTGCCAAAACTGTTTTTAAGCAAGAAAAGTTTCAATACTTCCCCCCACATAAATAGAAAAAGGTTCTCAAACTTAGGCTTAAATCAGCTATATTTAAACCTGATATTAAGTATACAAATCAGTTTTTAGACAAGCTGCCGTTGTAGCTGATACCGCAAGACAATTAACAATGGATAGATTTAAAGAATGTATTGATAAGCAGATAAAATTTAATCAAGGGAAAAATATATTTCCAGATAATCCTGGGATATTTCGATTTATTAGCGAAACAATTAATGCTATTTCCAAAGTAAATGAATTAAATAGTGACTCCGAAAGATTTTTAGTTGATTATGCTGCGGATAAAGCCATTGCAGAATTCTGTCGAGTTAATCAATATTATTCATTTGATAAGAAATCAAAGAGCAAATTGAGAAACATTTATTTTGATTTATTTGCAAAAATTCGAACTGGAAATAATTCGACTGAAGAAATTTCAAAAAATCATTATAAAAGGCTTAAAGACTG
>JBBQPP010000163.1:0-7823 GCA_038217255.1 Bacteroidales bacterium
GGTGCTAAAACCAAAGATTGGGAGACTTGTTGCCCATAAATATCTTTGTAAACTGAATTTCCGAGGTTGAAGGTTTTTGTTTGTTTAGTGTCGTTATAAAAAATTTCCTCTGTTTCTCCGTTTACAAACTTCGAAACATCAATCGTTGAATTGGCATCCTGCCCAGTTGCAGCTTTCCAACCCTCAAAACTATAATTGGCCGCTTCATCTAGTCTGAAAACGTTTGTACTGTTGTAGTGTGCCACATAGGTATTGTAGTTTATCAGGAGGTCGCCTTTATATTTACTAATCAACCATTGAATATCTTTGTTGTCCATATCTCGGTTTAACGCATAAATAGTATTGTTGGTAAATTGAGTACCCCCATAGTCAGTACTTACAAGTAAAACCCTCCTTGCACTCATAAGAGTATTGTTTTTGATGATCTCATTATAACTATAATGTATAAATATGCACGAGTGTGAACAATTAAAAACAGTATTGTTTTCTATTGTTACATTGCCAGCATCCTCATCAAGGAAAATTCCATGACCACCTCTGTAAACCCATGTACTCCATCCTTCAAGTGTACCAAAAACGCCATCAACAATATTATTCCTTATCATTGATCCAGCTGTTGGAGCATTTGGGTAGGAGCCAGCTGCAGCGGAATAAATCCCACCTCCATCATCTTTTGATAAAAGGGCATTCTTTACATAGTTATACTCAATAATATTTCTTTTATAAAAACAAATACCGTTATAACCTGAATTCAATACCCTGTTGTATTTTACTGTATTGTCATTTCCTTCAACACTTATTCCTGAACCCATATACCAAGGACCGCCCCCGGATATGCCTATATTGTTCAATAAAAACGTATCATTTACTTTATTATCGGTGATTATACAATTATTTGAATAAGTAAATATTCCACTGTGGTTTGCACCTGACACTGTATTGTTTGAAACTGTACAATATGATCCATTGGCGATGTTTATACCTCTGGCATCCGGGTTCGACACTGTATTGTTATCAACTGTTATGTAATTACCTGAAAAAGTTATACCATACTTCTTAATGTTCAAAATTTCCAAATCCTTAATTGTGATATAATTTTTCCCTGATATAACAACACCATTATCAAAAGTGGAACCACTGACAGTATAATTCGCAGGTGTATCACCATTGGGTGCCCAAAAATAAACCGTTTTTGAAGCGCTATCATAAAACCATTCTCCAGCCGAGTCCAGGAATTCAAGTTTATTGACAAGTATAAAACCCTCGTTAGGATTTAAATTTGCATATGGTGCTTCCGAAAGGGTTAATGTTTTTCCGTTTGAGGATGCAACTTCAAGAGTAACTGTTGCATAAGCAACAGTTCTTCCAACCCATGTTGCTCCGGAATAGTTAATTGAACTGTTTAAAGCATCGCATGTAAACGTTGTCGTTGAGTTTATTGTATTGATAGAAGCATACCCGGAATTGGGATATCTTGCTGCTTTCATCCTTGTATCGTTTAAAAACAACTGGTTGACAGATTTATTAAAAGTTGCCTTGTAAATGTTACCAGAATGTTTTGTCCAACCTGTTATTTTTTCGGAACCATTAATTTTTGGCTTATTACCAGTTCCATATGCCCCATAAACGATTGGACTACCCGAATAGCCAGAAGAATTAACGGTAATGCTGCCGCTCCATTCATCACCACTCTTAAATAAAATTTGATCACCCGGTTTTGGAGTAAAGCTGTTTACCTTTGCCAGGGTTTTCCATGGAAGGTTTTCACTGGTGCCGGCATTTGCATCGTTGCCCGATGAACTAACATAGTAGTTGGTCGCACTGGCCGAGATGGTTAATAAAACCATAAATGCAGCTAACAAAAACTGACTGAGTTTTTTGTAAACAGTTAAACTACTTGATTTTAAAAATGGGAAAGACAAACTGTGAAAAGGGGAACTTTTCGTAGTTAAAATAAACATAGATAGATAGATTTTTAAAAATTTCCAAAAGCAATTATATAAGACAAATATTTTTATTTAAGTTGGCAAGCTATTGCCAAATAACATACCATAAAACCTTATGCTTGTAATTGGTTGAATTTAAACAATATTTATTCTTTGAGGAATTTACATTTACTATCAATATGATAAGTTATTATCAATATGGTAATTCTTAGAAAATCAATAAGTTATGTTTAGTAATGATCAATATCCTGCTTTTTCTGATGGTTTTATTAATGATACAATTGCTTTGCCAGCTTATGGGATTTTCAACTCCTAAAAGATTTATCAGAGAACTTAATTTAAAAAAAATGATAATCGATTGTGCATTAATACAGATGTTTTTTTAAGCCGCAGAACTAAATTTTTTAATCCATCCGAAATAATTATTGGTTCAAAGGAATATGTTGAATGACAGGATTTTTTTACTTTGAAATGAGGCTCAACTAATCAACCAATATAAGGTTTCAGAAAGTTCAGGATTGCAACTCCATTGTCAATGATAGGCTCTTTCTCCTGGATTCAGCATGAACCCAAAGGTGTTTGCCTTATTGATTCTCCGTTGATGCAACATGAAATTTTCGGGCCGGAATTGCCGATTGTTACTTACGGTAATTTGAAAGAAGTTAACAGCCACATCCGATTTAAATGAAAGGGCATTTGAATGAAATTTAAGCATTGTTTTCAGAAAATTAAGGTTTCTCATTCCTAAATCTAAAAAAAATCCATTCTTAATCAAAATTGAAATAATGAAATAGATTTGCATTCGCAATTAAATGCTTCTGCAATATGAGTTCGATTAAAATATTCTATAAAAACAAAAAATATTTTGCTTCGGCATTTCTTTACTCCTGTTTTAGCCTGATTTTTAGTACCTGGGTAACGTACATTCCACATATTTCTGAAAAGCTTGAAATTAATGAGGGTAAAATCGGGAATGCCATATTCTTTTCGGCACTTGGCGCATTTTTTATGATCCGAATTTGCAGACATTTTATTGATAAAGTAGGTGTTGGCAGGTATGCTTATTTTGCGCTCATCTCTTATTGTATCTGTTTTTTTGGTCCTTTTTTGGCATATAATTACGTTACGTTGTGCGTAAGTTTATTTATTTTCGGGATGGCCGGTTCCTCATTTGCAATTTCGTTAAACTCACTAACTGCCACCATCGAAAAACAAGATAAATTGTATGTAATGTCGGGCAGTCATGGTTTTTGGAGTATTGGTGGAATGATTGGCGCAGCAACCGGCAGTTTTATCGCTGCTTTGGCGCAAAACCCAATTTTGCACATTTCTATTCTTGTATTGATTATTTTAAGCATTGAAACCAGGCTAAAAAAATACTTTTATTTTAGAAGGGGCGAGCAACTGGACTTAGTAAAAAAGAGACGGAGCGCACATTTAAAACCATTGTTTTTAATTGCTTTAATAGGCCTTGTTGTAATGGTTTCGGAGGGTGCAATTGCCGATTGGAGTGCTTTGTATCTTAAAAAAGTGATTGAACTCGACATTAAATTTATTGGGCTTGGTTATGCGGCATTTGCAGGTGCAATGATGATTGGCCGCTTTTCAGGTGATTCTTTAAGCAGAAAACTGGGGTCATGGAAGTTAATTACTTTTGCTATCGTTATTGGGATGATGGGATTTGTGCTTGTTTTAATTTACAATCCGCTTGTATCAATCTTAGGATTTTTTGTTATTGGACTGGGCTTTTCTGTTGTTGTGCCCGAAGTTTACAGGTTGGCATCAAATGTTGAAGGGATTAAAACTGCCGATGCGGTTTCATTTGTTGCTGCTACAACTAATATTGGGTTTATGTTGGGGCCGGTAATTTTGGGTTATATTGCCGAACTCAGAACTTTGCATTTGAGTTTTATGGTACTTGCAGCCTTTGTAAGTACTGCCTTTTTTATTGCTTTTTGGAAGTACAACAATACAAAATCAAACATGAGGTTGTCTGTTTCTTAAAGTTTTTAGGGGTTATTGATTTAACATTTTAAATATGAGGTTAATCCTCAGAATCTCTTCTTTCCTTGATTTGATTTATGTAATTTACAATAAGGTCTTTAATAATATCGTAATTCTTTGATACCAAAGTTGTCATGCCAAACTGAATACCAACCCCAATTAATTTAAGAAGCGGATTCTTTGATTTGCCAATAATTATTTTTTTAGAAACAAAACCTGTCACCAAACTGGCTAAGGTATTTGTTATATCATTTTTTAGACTATCATTACTTGTAGCATCTATTACAATGTTTTTAAGAATATTGATAGGTTTAAGGTTTTCGTAAACATCAAAAAGTTGCAACTTCAACTGTTTTTCACTTTCAACATGTTTAATTTCAAGTAATTTTATTGCTTCTTTTAACGATTCTGCAGTATATACGATTGGCATAACAAGATTAATTTAGCATTTGGTTAATCATTGACACATACAATGGTTTTTTTATCCATTTATCTTTAAAAATAAACAGAATAATTCCGACAAGTGCATAAAATCCTGAAACAATAAAAAAGCCCATGTAAACCATCTCAAGCATGGCACCTACCCACAGAGCAAGTCCAAAATTCGCTATAATAAAGAATAGAATCAGTGAAATGATTACTGGCATCCAGGCAATCATAGATGAAGTACCTTCGGCAACTTTATCTATAGTTTTTAATTTTACAAGTTCAATACTTGTTTTGCTGTATGTTTCCACACTTTCAAATATCGATTCAATATTTTTATGTTTTTCTTCCATATTTCTTTCAGAAAAGTGTTGTTATTGCCTGCTTAAATTCATATTTATTTGAAATAAACCAAAATAAAAACTGCAAATAAAAATGATTTTAATGTAAAAAAATTAAAAAATCTTCATCTGCAGTTTTTGAGGTTTACTTAGCCGGTTCTTTTTTTACTTCTTCTTTTTTTGAATGAATTGTTGATTCATATTTTTCGGCAACATTATCGACAAATTCACCAAACTTGTCCTTAAGATCTTCCGCATATTCTTCGCCTTTGCTAACCATCTTCTTGCGGGTGTTCGTTCCTTTGTCTGGGGCAAACAAAATACCCATTAACGCGCCGGTTGTTGCACCGGCTAAAATTCCTAATAAAACTTTTCCTGAACTCATAATTGTATAACTTTAAAGTGATTCATAAATATAACGAATTATAGGCGATTTTCCTTAAATTTCCTTAAAAAAGTTTTGTTAAATTAACATTTAGAATCTTTTATCTTCTCAATGTTTCATAGTCTTTTGTGCTTTAACCGGGGTATCAACCGGCAACTTGCAAACTCCCTCTTTGCACACGTATATCAACATATTATTTTCAACAAACCTGTCTTTTAATATTGGTATCATACTTTCCGATTTTGAAAATGCCCACAAAACATTGGGGCAAAATGATTCCTGCATTTCCTTCATTATATCCATAGCATTAACACCTAAAATTGCAACTTCATAAAAAGGCTCCGTTTTCATTAAAATAAAGTTTCCCCAATTGGCATATGCCATTGGATATTGAGAAAACTGTTTTGTAATATGGTGTACCATTTTTTCTGAAACGTCACGATAATCAGTATTACCCAACATTAAATATAACAGGTGCAGATTATTTGCCATTACGGAATTTGCTGCCGGAACCACATTGTCCTCTTTCTGGAAATGATTTGTAAGAACCGAATTTTTGTTTTTTTCGGAAAAATAGAAAAGACCTGAACTATCATCATAAAAATGGTCAAAAGAATAATCTGTCAGTTTTCTTGAAATATTTAGCCAATTTTCATCTCCTGTAACTTCGAACAACGATATAAAAGCCTGGATTGCTATTGAATAATCTTCTAAAAAACCATCAACCGATGCTTTCCCTTTTTTCCAGTTATGAAAAAGTTTGCCGTTTTCCTGAATTACATTTTTTTTAAGGAAGTTAGCAGTTTTAAGTGCGAGGTTTAAAAACCGATTATCATGAAAAGCTATAAACGCGTCTGTCAAACCCTGTATCACCAAAGCATTCCAAGAAGTTAATATTTTATCATCTAGTCCTGGACGGATTTTTTTCGAGCGTTCAGAAAGCAAAACCGATTTCCAGTTTGCAACTTTTTCATGAAGTTGTTCAAGCGTGATATTGCTCCTTTTTGCAAAACTATCATCCGAACCACTCCGTAACAATATATAATTTCCGTTTTCCCAAAAACCCTTCGAATCAACATTGAAATAGCTCGAAAACAAATCAAAATCGTCTTTTATTATTGCTTTCAAATCTTTTTGGTCCCAAACATAAAATTTTCCCTCTTCTCCTTCACTGTCAGCATCGAGCGATGAATAAAACGCTCCTGTTTCGTCCATTAATTCACGTTCCAAAAAATTGGTTGTTTCATAAACTACTGTTTTAAACTCTTCTGTTTTAAACTGTTGAAAACCTTTCGAATAAATGCTTAAAAGTTGTCCATTGTCATACAACATTTTTTCGAAATGTGGTACTTTCCATTTATCATCAACCGAATAACGGGCAAAGCCACCGCCCACCTGGTCGTAAATTCCTCCACGGGCCATTTTCTCCAAAGTAATTTCAACAAAACCGAGCACAGTTTTATCATTTTTCATAAAACCGTAGTACAAAAGAAATTCGAGGTTAACAGGCATTGGGAATTTCGGGGCGCCAGTTCGTCCGCCATTTTCCATATCAAAACGTTTTTTCCAGCCGTTTACACCGCTTTCTAAAAGTTCTGAATTTACTGGAACTGCATTCTCTATGGCAGCCGTTAACGAAGCTTGCTTTATTCCGTTTTGAAGGCTTGTTGCATATTCTTCTGTTTTATCTTTATTTTTCTGATAGAAATCTGATATTGTCAGTAGATTTTTTATCCAGCTATCTTTTGGAAAATAAGTACCTCCCCAGATAGGCCGACCATCTGGCATTGCAATCACATTCAAGGGCCAGCCTCCTTGTTGTTGCATCAATTGAACGGCTGTCATATAATAATTATCAACATCCGGCCGCTCTTCGCGGTCCACTTTTACGCAAACAAAATTATCGTTCATTATTTTTGCAACTTCAACATCCTCAAAACTTTCGTGCTCCATTACGTGGCACCAGTGGCAGGCAGCGTAACCAATACTTATCAAAATCAACTTATTTGTCTGTTTTGCTTCTTCCATCACTTCATCACCCCAGGGCTGCCAGTTTACAGGGTTGTGGGCATGTTGCAACAAATAAGGCGATGCAGAATTAATAAGCTCGTTGGTATATTTGTGTTCCATATTATTTGAATTTTGTGATCGACACTTTGTAAAAGCCAGGATAATGAACAATAATAAAATATTTTGTTTCATTAATTTAATAACAGATACTAATGTTTTAAGTTCTTAATTATTCTTAAAATCCAGCGATTGATTAAAATGCCAAAGTATAAACTGAATTTTCAAGTTGTTGATTTTTATAAATTTTATACTTTCGCACGTTCAAATAAATTTTAAATTCATGATTAAAACAATTAAATTGATTGCATTTGCAATAGCCATATCATTACCATTTTTTTTAGGTTCGTGTGTTGGGTCCAATGATGTACCTGAGCGCACTGCTCAAACTGAAGAACAAGAGCTAAATCAATCGCTTGCAAATCTTGAAAAAGCTGGTTACAACGTAGATACGACAGCTCTTGGTGTTTATTACGTAATGAATAAAACAGGCAGCGGATCTTTTCCTTTGGAAGGTGATACCTGCTCACTTATTTACACAGGATTTTTTCTCAATGGGACTATTTTTGACACTTCAGGTGATTATTATCAAGATAGTATCTGGCAGTTTAATTATAAAGAAGTTTCAGTAATCCCTGGTTTTAATGATGGTAT
>JBBQPP010000164.1:0-7817 GCA_038217255.1 Bacteroidales bacterium
TGGGAGGTAAAAGACAATGAAGAAAAATACGATCATTGGAAATTCCAGCGTTACTTGGAAGATTATCTGCGGTGTATTGTTTCGGTTGATGAAAGTGTTGGAAAAGTATTGACTTTTTTAAAAGAAAACGGGCTTGATGAAAATACGGTGGTTGTTTATACTTCCGACCAGGGATTTTTTCTGGGCGAACATGGATTATTTGATAAACGATTTATGTATGAAGAAGCCTTCAGAACTCCATTGCTAATAAAATATCCAAAAGAAATTGAAAAAGGCTCAACTTCGGAAGATCTTGTTCAGAATCTCGATATTGCGCCAACTTTACTGCAATTTGCAGGTATTAATCCACCTGTTGAAATGCAAGGTATTCCTTTGCAAAATACCTGGAATAAAAAGGAAAAAAATTGGCGTGATGCAATCTACTATCATTATTACGAAAAGGGTTTTGGTGCAACACCGCATTATGGAATCCGGACAGAACGTTACAAATTAATTCACTTTTACGATTTGGTTGATTCATGGGAACTGTATGATTTGAAAGAAGATCCAACGGAAATGGATAATCTTTTTAACCAGCCAAATATTATTGATGTGCAAAAAAATCTGGAACAAAAATTAAAGGAACTACAAATCCAATATAAGGATTCAATATTGTAAAAAACAATGCGAATAGGTAATGAAATGAATAAATTTCGTAGCAACCAAAGAATTTTAAGGATACTCTTTTACTGTTTCTTTATAGCGGGAACGGTAAATGTTTATGCCGGTCCCGACAATATTGCACCTTTGGCAAAAGTGAGTGCCTCTGCCGCTCTGAACAGCGATTATTCTGCTAAAAATGTAATTGATGGACTAATCAGAATTTCAGAGATTGGAGAGTGGGCGTCGGATAGTAAAACGAATTTTTGGGGTGGTGTTAATTACCCCTGGATTCAAATGGATTGGAAAGAAAACCAGTTAATTGATAAAATAGTTTTTTATGATCGGGTTAGTTTAAAAACTCATCTTGCAGGTGGCACCCTCCAGTTCAGCGATGGCTCTGAATTGAGTGTGAATTTAATTCCAAACGATGGTAGTGCTCGTGTAGTTGAATTCCCGGCAAAAGAGATTAAATGGTTTCGGTTTGTGGTAAGCGATGGAACAGGCGATTATATGGGTTTGTCAGAAATTGAAGTATTTCCTGCCACCGAAGGAGAACTCGATCCTGTTTCGCTGGTTGATCCTTACATTGAAACAACACGTGGTCGTTATTTCTTTTTTGTAACAGGCAGTCGTCCTTTTGGAATGATTAGTTCTGCTCCACTGACCCGAAATAAAAATCAAATGGGTGGGGGATACAATTACAACAGCACCGAAATTCTCAGTTTCCCGCAAATTCATGCCTGGATGCTTTCGGGAGTAGAATTTATGCCCACTACAGGTGAGGTTAATCCATCGCTTTGGCATGATGGATGGAAATCTGAATTCTCCCACAACAGTGAAATTGTTCAACCGGGGTATCATCGTGTTTTTCTTGATAAATACCTTACCTGGGTAGAGCAAACAGCTACCGACAGAGTGAGTTTTTATCGTGTGAAATATACCGAGGATATGGCTGCAAATATTTTGGTAAATCTAGGTGGATACGTCTCTACAAGTACAATGACCGGTGCATGGGTAAAAAAAGTGAGCGATACTAAAATCGAGGGTTCATTTAATTCCGTAGGTCGTTTGTGGGGCGGACCAACTAATGTCAAAATATTTTTTGTCCTACAATTCGACCAGCCAATGGATAGGTTGGATAACTGGATTGGGGAAAAGAAACAAACAAATATAAATTCGCTGGAGGCTACCGATGAAAGTACTCCTCGCCGGAAAGAAGGTTGGAGTTATCATGATGCTCCAACGGCTGGAGTGTCGGCCCATTATAATTTCAAAAAAGGGGATGAATTACAAGTCAAAATCTCAATTTCCTATACAAGTATTGAAAATGCCTGGCGGAATATGGAATCTGAATGTAATCATTGGGATTTTGAAAAGGTTAGAGAAGATGCACGTGACGAATGGAACCGGGAGCTGGGCCGGATTGAAGTGAAAGGTGGAAGCAGAAATCAACGTGTAAAGTTTTATACTGATTTGTGGCATACTCTTTTAGGAAGACACAAATTGAACGATTTTAGTGGAGATTACCCGGATTATACACAGGGAATCAGGGAAGGTTCACATACGGAAGCAGAATTGAAAGTCAGGACCCTGCCAAAAAATACCGATGGAATCTCAAAATTCAACATGTATAATTCTGATGCTTTCTGGCTAACTCAATGGAATTTAAATACACTTTGGGGACTGGCATGGCCAGGTGTACTTGATGATTTTTCAGCATCGTTGGTACAATATGCCGACAATGGGAAATTGTTGCCACGCGGACCTTGCGCCGGAGGCTATTCATACATAATGACCGGCTGTCCGGCTACCAGTTTAATTGTGAGTGCTTATATGAAAGGCTTGCTTCGGAAAGTTGATGAAAAGCATGCCTTTGAAATAATGAAGCAAAATCATTTGCCGGGAGGAATGATGGGCGGGGAAGAAATAAAATTTTATGTGAAAAACGGCTGGAAACCTGGTAATGCAGGAGAAACACTTGAGTGGGCGTTTCAAGATTGGGCATTGTCGCAAATGGCAATAAAGATGGGTAAGAAAAAGGAAGCCAAATACTTCCTGCTTAGGTCTTCAGGATGGAAAAACCTATTTAATTCAGAGGAAGGATTGATTTTCCCGAAAGATGAAAACGGGGATTGGTTGCATAATAATCCTTTAAGTGGACAAGGTTGGGTAGAAGCCAATGCCTGGCAGGGAACATGGTCGGTTTCGCACGATATTGCCGGATTAGCTGAACTAATGGGAGGCAACGACAAATTATGCGAAAAACTAAATTTCGCATTTAAAAAGGCTGAATCTACTGACTTCGTTTTTGGATATGGTGATGGATATGTCAGTTATGCCAACCAGCCAGGATGCTCAAATGCTCATGTATTTAATTATGCCGGCAAACCCTGGCTTTCGCAATATTGGGTGCGAAAGGTAAACGAACAGGCCTATGGCGGTGTTACTCCCGATAAAGGCTATGGTGGACATGATGAGGATCAGGGACAAATGGGAGGTGTAAGTGCATTAATGTCAATGGGATTGTTCAGCCTAAAAGGAACCACAGATATAAATCCGGTTTACGAAATAACTAGTCCCGTATTTGATGAGGTAAAAATTAATCTTGACCAAAATTATTATCCCGGAAAAACTTTCATCATTAAAACTTACAATAATTCAAAAGAAAACTGTTACATCCAAAAAGCTGAATTGAATGGAATCCCGTTAAACCAATGCTGGTTTGCACATGCAGCGTTTTCTAAAGGAGGTGTATTGGAATTGTGGTTGGGAGCAGAACCAAATAAGAACTGGGGGATTGAAAACAACCCTGCTAATTTAAACGTACAGAAATGAATTACCGAAAATCGACCCAGTTTTTAATGCCTGCCACAAAACCCGTGGAAGTGAAAGGTAAATATGGATTATACCCAACACACTCAATTGGCGAAAACAAAATTTTAAATGGTTTTGAAAGTCTGGCTGCCGAAATACAGTCCCACAAAACAGTAATAATCGACGGATATATTGGTGTGTTTTTCGAAAATTTCAGGAAACAACTTCATGAGTATTTTGATGAAAAAGGGTTGATTGTAAATTGGATTGATTTTTCAGATGCTTTAAAATCGGAACCTGATATTGATAATATAATTGCCCCGTTTCTGGGTGGCAACGACCCGATTTTTGGAACACGGACAACTTTGAATTTAATCGACTTTTTTCAGACCGAAGAAATCAGGAATTTCAAATTAGATAAAAATGCTGACCTCAATATTGTTTATGGAGTTGGCGCCAGTTTGACCAATATTGAAGGTGTTTTAATCTACATTGATTTACCTAAAAACGAAATCCAGTTTCGGGCACGGGCGGGGTCAGTTACCAACCTGGGTGCATCAAAACCCGATGAAATAAAACCCATGTACAAACGGTTTTATTTTGTTGATTGGGTGGTTTTGAATAAACACAAACAAAGCATTTTACCCAAAATTGATATTGTGGTTGATGAACAGCGCCCCGATGAAATTAAATGGATAAAAGGTAATGATTTACGGAAGTGGTTAAAAGAAATCAGCCAGAATGTATTTCGCGTTCGTCCGTGGTTTGAACCCGGTGCCTGGGGCGGAACCTGGAGTTTTGCGCACATTGATGGATTGAACAAAGATGTACCAAATTATGCCTGGTCGTTTGAATTGATTGTGCCGGAAAACGGACTGGTTTTCGAAAGCTCAGGGAATCTTTTGGAAGTCTCTTTCGATTGTATCATGTTTCAGGAAGGGAATGCTGTTTTGGGGGATGCATTTGAAACTTATAGGACTGAATTCCCCATTCGTTTCGATTTTCTGGATACGTTTGATGGAGGAAATCTTTCCATTCAATGTCACCCTACAAAAAATTACACCAAACAATATTTTAACGAAGATTTTACGCAGGAAGAAACCTATTACATTCTCGATACCAAAGAAGATGCCGATGTTTACCTTGGATTTCAGGAAGATATTCAGCCCGGAAAATTTGAAAAGGCGCTGATAAAAAGTTATCAGGATTCGGAAGAAATTGATATTTCAAAATATGTACAAAAACATACAGCTAAAAAGCATGATTTGTTTTTAATTCCCCCGGGAACAATTCATGGTTCCGGAAAAAATAACCTGGTCCTCGAAATCAGTTCAACGCCTTATATTTTTACATTTAAAATGTACGACTGGCTGCGGATCGATTTGGATGGCAAACCACGCCCGATAAATATTCAGCGTGGAATGGATAACCTGTGTTTTGGTCGGAAAGGGGATTATGTAAAGGAGAAACTGATACCCAAACCTGTTCTAATTGATTCAGGAACAGATTGGAAATTGTTCCACCTGGCCACACACACAAATCATTTGTATGATGTGCACCGGATTCATATAATTACAGAAGTAGGAATTCAAACCGAAAACAAATGCCATGTTTTAAGTTTGGTTGAAGGAACAAGCATAATAATCGAAACAAAAAATGGTATAAAACAACGGTATAATTATGCGGAGACTTTTGTAATTCCGGCAGCAGCTGGGTCGTATAAAATTATTAATGAATCGGAAGGGGAAATTATGGTTGTGAAAGCTTTTGTGAAATGATGATTTATTAATAAGATTGCTTCGTTACACTCGCAATGACGTTTCCAAGTGTAACCGTCATTGCGAGGAGGCACGACGAAGCAATCTGTAACATATTTAAAACAAAAAAATCATGGAAAGAGGAGGAGCAATTTATATTCTCACAAATAAGAACAATAACGTTCTTTATACTGGAGTTACTTCTGATTTAACGAAACGGTTATATGAGCACAAGAATAAAATTTACCCCGGTTTTACAAAAAAGTACAATGTTTCGAAATTGGTTTACTTTGAAGTTTTTTCATTAATCGATGAGGCAATTGCACGAGAAAAACAAATAAAAGGAGGTTCAAGAAAAAAGAAATTAGATATGATAAATTCAATTAATCCTGAATGGGAGGATTTATCGGAACAGTTTGATTGAGATTGCTTCGTTGCACTCGCAATGACGTTCTGCACGGGTTTGCCATTGATAGGAGGCACTGCCTGTCCCGATTATCTGGAATGAAGCAATCTTTACAACCAGAATTTAAAAATAAAGTTATGAAAAAAATATTCCTGTTTATTCTATCCATTGTCCTATTATCATGCGCTACAAAAGTTGACAGCAAAAAGGAACTGGCTGCAAAAATTCTTGCCGACTCAACTATGGTTAAAGTGGATGAAATTGCACGCCAGCTCATGAAAAAAGGTTTCTATGCGGGCTCAGGTTACCAAATGGTATGGTCGCGCGATTTGAACACTTTTATCGAACTCTCTTGTGAAGAATACGATGTAAAAATAATTCGCGAAAACCTGTTACTGATTTTTCACTTTCAGCAGGAAAATGGAGAATTACTGGATGGTTATGTACCGCGCGAAGCATTTACCTGGGGCGACCCAAATACTTACGAATCAGCAACTGCCCCTGACCATATTGGATTTAAAAATACAGTGGAAACCGACCAGGAAACTTCGCTTATTCAGGCAATTTCAAAATACATTTCTAAAACCGGAGATAGCAGTATTCTTAGCGAAATAGTGGCAGGAAAAACAGTTTATGACCGACTGGTTTTTGCTATCAATTATTTGCTAAACGAACGTTATTCTGAAAAATACGGATTGATTACAGGCGCAACCACTTTTGATTGGGGAGATGTCCAAGTGGAAGGTGGATCCGTTGTTGATATAGATTCGCTTACCCACTGGAGCATTGATATTTACGATAATGCCATGTTTGCAATTGCGCTGGCTGATTTGGAAAACCTGACAAAAGATAAAGCAGATAAAGAACGTTGGAGCGTGTTGCACAATCAGATAACAACCAATATTAAAAAATACTTGTGGGATACCGAAAAAATGAAATTCATTCCACATATCTATATCGATGGTTCACCATTTTCCGAAGATTTCGACGAAAATGCAATTCATTATCATGGTGGTACGGCGGTGGCAATCGAAGCAGGAATTTTAAACCACGATGAGATTGCAGCTGTACTTTCTCAAATGAAAGAAAATGTAAAACTTTCTGCGGCGCCTTCCATAGGATTAACGGTTTATCCTCCTTATCCTTCTGAAGTGTTGGGTAAAAATATTTCTGCACCGTATGAATATCAAAACGGTGGCGATTGGACCTGGTTTGGCGGACGAATGATTCAACAACTCATTGCAAACGATTTTGTTGAAGATGCTTATGAGCTTGCTCAGCCAATGTTTAGCCGAGTGATTAAAAACGGGGATTTTTACGAATGGTATAAAATTGACGGAACTCCTGCCGGTTCAGCGGAATTTAAAGGTTCAGCCGGAGTGCTTGGGAAATCAGTTAGCATGTTTAATGAATGGGCAGAAAAAAACAAATAAAACAAATATTATGAAGCATATAATTCTGATTTCATTGTTAATCCTTGCCTTATTCCTGCAATCCTGCTCCACCGGGAATAAAACAATCTGGCAAATCGGTGAGGCCGACAACAGTTCCGGCGAGTTTGCATTAGCGCCCAACGATTATCAAAATTTTATTGAAAATGATTTTGGCTGGGAAGATCGCTATTTTCTTATCGGGACTTCAAATCCAAAAACTGATTGGCCCTATTTGTTGCCCGGTCCAAGCGACAAATGGGGTGGAACGTCGGGAACTTCGGGCTGGCGGTCGCACACTTTAACTGTTTTATTTGGAGTGGAGAAATTGCCGTCACAAGGAGAATGGAAATTGATTGTCGATACCCAGGATTGCAATGCCGAGGATTTGCCTGTTTTTAAAACAACGATTAACGGAAAATCATGGAAATATCAGCTTCCGGCAGGTTCGGGCAAAAATTCTATAAATGGCGAAACTGTTGATTCGTCGCAATATTTGATTGAAATCCCAATCCCGGCAGGATTGATAAAAAAAGGTGGTAACGAAATCGTATTTACAACAATTCAGGGTTCGTGGCTGCTTTTTGACCAAATCAGGCTCGAAGGACCATCAAATACAAAACTGATTGATAATTATTCTGTTTTTCTACGAAATATATCGGCGGCAAACTACGAAACCGAAACTGAAAACGGAACTGCCCAACCATTACTTGTTGATGTTGAATATCTTTCCGGAACTCCTGAATTGAAGGTAGTTTTGGACGGAGA
>JBBQPP010000165.1:0-7787 GCA_038217255.1 Bacteroidales bacterium
ATTTGGACGAAACAAGAAAAATAGAATTAATTCACAGGATAAATACAATATTATCTTATGCTTGCTCAACCGGTTTATTAAGCCTCATATCCAGTTTCTGTTCGTCAGTACCGGAGTTTGTAGTCTCACTTCCTTCACTGCATACCTCACGGTAAACCAGCTTGCTCCCGATAGCTATCGGGACTAATGCTTCCAAGCGTTACCTCAGTGCATAAGAGCCTCCCGGGAATCGGGAGACTTATACCCTCTGGAATAATTTCATGCATAGCTTCTGTTAATCTTCCCCGAAAATTTGTATTTTCATCTCATCAAAATTGTTTGTTTCAATGGTAATCAATGTAACTCACTTTAATATATTTCTTATTTACAAGAAACCTTGTGTAAGCTCGTTTCAACATTTTTTCAGAGCTTTTACAAAAGTGTGCACATGCTCATGCCGGGCACATACAATGTATAAAAATAATGGCCGAGATAGTATTAAATTCAAGGATTGTAGCCCGCTGCAACTTTCTTGTACTTTGACAGGAAAGCAACCCGCAATCGGCAACAAATCATAACATAACCGTTATTTGCCATATTGAAGATTAGCTATTATGGTATTTGAATATTTAGGGGTATTTTAAGTTGAAAAACAATGAAAATTTATAGAGATAATATAAAAATGTATGATGCCAAATTACTTAAGCTAAGTAAGTTATTAAATCGTATTTCATTTCTTAGGTTATTTATTTTTGTCATTTCAAGTATCATTCTTATATACTTGTTTAGTTTAAATTTATTAATTCCCATTCTGATTGTTTTCCCACTATTGATATTATGTTTTGGTGCTGCAATCAAATATCATAACAAAACAGCTTTCCTAAAACAGCATACAACATTTCTGAAAGGGATAAATGAATCCGAAATTTTAAGAGAAAAATGTAATCTGGAAGAATTTGATACCGGACATAAATTTATAAATCAAAATCACCCTTATACCTCCGATTTAGATATTTTTGGGCAACATTCCATTTTTCAATTGCTAAACAGAACAACTACAGAGTCTGGTATGGTACTCTTATCAGAATGGCTATCGGAACCTGCACCTAATGATGAAATACATGACAGACAAAATGCCATAAAAGAAATCTCTCAAAAATTGGATTGGAGACAAGATTTTCAGGCGTCTGGCATGCACTTTCAAAATAAAAAAAGTGATTATCATAAATTGTTAGATTGGGTAGAAGCACCTGTCGTTTTATTAAAATATCAACGAATATATAGTGCAGTTGCAATAATCCTTTCGTTTCTATCATTGCTTGGCTTATATTTTTCCTTGATTAATTTGGTTTCATCAAACAGGTATATTTATTTTCTTTCCTTTATTACTGTTTTATTTATCAACTATATGGTTTTAAAAAAGGTAAGACCCCAAGCTGATGATATCGTTAAAACCTCACAAGAGAATATTAGCACTTTAAGAGCTTATCGGACACTTATCAATAAAATTGAAAGTGAAAATTTCAAGTCGGAAAAATTATGCCAATTACAATCCATGCTAATAAAGGGCAAATATTCAGCATTCAATGAAATTAACAAGTTGTGCAGACAATTAGACTTCTCTCAGCAAAGAGGTGTAAAAATAAAATATATATCAATAGGTGGAAATTACATGTATTCTCTATTAAACAGTTTCCTGCTATTGGATATTTATTTAATTATTGGAGTAGAAAAATGGAAATCTAAAAATAAAGCGTTTTTAAAATCTTGGTCTGAAGTAGTAAGTGAGTTTGAAGGACTAAATAGTCTTGCAGGTTTTTGCTATTCAAATCCATCATATACATTTCCAGAGATATCAGAAAAGAACAACTACGTACATTTTGAGTCGTTAGGGCATCCCTTAATAAATTCGGATAAACGGGTATGTAATAATTTTCACTCAGAGGGGCACGGTGATGTTGTTATGATTACCGGTTCTAATATGGGAGGGAAAAGCACTTTTCTAAGAACCGTAGGTGTTAACCTTGTATTGGCATTAGCTGGAGCACCTTGTTGTGCTAAATATGGACAGGTTTCGAACCTGAAAATATATACAAGTATGCGAACCCAGGATAATTTGAAGGAAGGAATTTCTTCTTTTTATGCAGAATTAAGTAGAATTGAAAAGATGCTGAAACTAATAGAAAGTAGTCAAAACATTTTTTTTCTTTTGGACGAGATGTTTAAAGGTACAAACTCAGAAGATAGGCATAAAGGAGGTTTTTCATTGATTAATCAAATAAGTGAGCTAAATACGTCAGGAATTATTGCAACACACGATATTGAACTTGCCAAGCTATCGGGGAATAAAATGTTGGTTACAAATTATAGTTTTAATAGTGAGATTAAAGGTAATTCAATGATTTTCAGCTATGAACTTCACCCAGGAATATGCAATGATTTTAATGCAAGTGAACTTATGAAAAAGAGCGGGATTAAAATTTTATCTGATATTTCAAACAAGTGAAATCAAGTTTAAATACGGCACACACGCGCTATAATAAATAATTTGGCATTCAGTGGTTTGCACAGGTTTTTGCTTTTAATTATGTTTACGGTAAATTGATAATTATGAGCTCCGAAGTGCCAAACTATTTATATAGCAATTGTTCTATGCAATTTAACGCAACTAAATCAACTTTTTTCACATCCATAGATAAACGAATAAATTTTAAATGTCATGAAAAGAGAACTATTATTATTATTACTAATAATCGGAATTTTAACATCTTGCTCAAATGATGCAGAATATAATGTTGAGACTAACAATGAGCTAAATGGGAATTGGGAAATCATTGAGCTAATTAATAGCTCCCCTATGCTGGTTTGGAAATGGCCTTGCCAAAGCAACCGAAAGCATTAAGAACAAAATGAACAATTCAGCAATAGAAACTTAAAGACATAGTGGTTTAAATCAAGCCACAATAATTAATTTTTAAACTGACTGCGATTGTTAAAAAGGATTATTCGGGAATTTAATATTTAGTCCATAAATTGACGGTGAGTAATTGTTTAAGACAGACTGCCGTTGGCACCAATTCAATAATTACAGAAATGAACAGAATTTTAACAATAGTTATTTTCATGATTTGCTGTCTGACATTATCCGCTCAAAGTCAGGTATATAAACTTCACCCTGTAATAGGTGATACAATTGACAAATATGAAATCGATAAATATTATCTTTTTAGTGATTATACCAAAGATAGCATCGATTATTTAATATTATACAAAAACAAAGATCTATTCACTCTTTTAGGATTTTCAAATAGTACACGTATTTTAAATATTCAAATCAGTGAAGATGAAGTCTTATCGCAAAAAGTGCAAGTTGAAAAATTAAACAACTACTATGTTTCGGTTTTAAAAAAGGATTCTGTATTTTTTAATAAATATGGTAACTATGCACCAATTTCTGATTCTTTAGATATCGATTTAAATTTTACGACACCAGAGTTTATAAAATCAGTAAAAAAAGATATTCGGCGAAAGTTTTGGGATGAAAAAAGGAAGGAAACTAAGAACAATCAAGAACAAGGAATGTTTTGGTAAGCACTGAAATTTCCAAAAAAGATAAAAAAAAAACTGGCGCTAATCAAATAACCCGCGCCCGCGCTACCGTAAGAATTTTGAGATTAAAAAACATTAAAACAAAGTAAAATATGAAAACAAAAATCACCTTACTTATCCTCCTTCTGTTCTGCTATGCAAGCGCAAATTCCCAAACATTTAAAGCTGGTGTGGCAGTTCGAAAAATTACACCAGAGGAACTAATTCCCATATCGGGCGGAATGGGAACTCCTGAAATTCCCACCGGGAAAAAAGGCGATTTATTTGCCCGTGCTTTGGTTTTGGAAAAAGGCGAAACCCGCGTTGCAATCGTCAGCATCGACAATCTGGGCTGGCCTGCCTATCTGGGAGATCGCTCAAGAAAACTGATAAAAGGTATTGCCCCGGAAAATATATTGATTGGCGTTACCCACACCCACAGCGCGCCCGATGCTTATGCTTTTCCCGATGAAAAGGGGAACACCACTGCCGATTTGGAATACCTCGACTGGTGTGTTAAACAGGTTGCCGATGCAGTAAATGAGGCTGTTTCAAAACTGGAACCGGTATCGCTAAAAACTGCAGTTGGCGAGGCAAAAGGCAAAATTGCCTATAACTATTATGCACCTGAATTATACGATCATCGAATGGGAGTAATCCAGGCCATTGCAACTACTGGTAAAAATGCAGGAAAACCAATTGCCACACTAATAAATTATGCCACCCATCCCGAAATTCTGGGTACCGATCGCAAACTGATTAGTCCTGATTTGTGTGGCCCATTGTACGATCGGATTGAAGCAAAAGGCGGCGGCGTGGCTCTTTTTATGAACAGCGCGCAAGGTGGAATGGTTACTGCCGACACCCGTCTTGATAATGGCAAAGAAGCCAACGACTGGAATGAATGTATCCGTATCGGTAACCTCATGGCCGACGAGGCTTTGCGGATTATTGAACCCGCACAAACACAGGAAAATCCTGAACTTTTCTGTGCTTCAAAAACCATTGAATTCCCTATCGAATCGGAAATCATGCAGTTTGTTTTGAAAAATTCGCCATTGGTTTCTGAAGAAGACAGAAACGGTGATTTCACAAAAATCAAAACCCGTATCAACTTGCTGAATATTGGAAAAGCGCAGGTAATTACCATTCCGGGTGAAGCGCTTCCAAATATAGGGTTCTATATAAAACGCCACATGAAAACCGACCAGCCTTTTCTTTTTGGCCTAACAAACGATGCTTTTGGATATATGCTCAGCAAAGAAGATTTTAACAGTTTTGAGCGTTACAACTATGTTTCACGCACTTCGCTTGGCGAAATGACAGGTGAAATTTACGAAACCGAAGCGTTGAAATTTATTGAGGAAAGTCCGGCGGCCGGAAAATAAATATCGGTTTTGAATTTTCCCACCATCTGATTACATTTACAAAAAACGAAAAAACGATGAAAGAACTTTTTATAAAACGAATTAAACCGGGCAAATCGGTTAAACTGAAAGAAGCCGGACATTTGCTGGAAACACAAACTGTTACAAACCAAATTGATACTATTAACTGGCCAAAATACAGTTACAAACCAAAATTAAGTTTCAGAATTGGACACATCGATAAAGAAATCTGGTTGAAATATTATGTAACAGAAAAAAACATTTTAGCCCGTGAAACACGCACAAATGGCGAAGTTTATAAAGACAGTACAGTTGAGTTTTTTATTTCGGTCGACGGTAAAAACTACTATAATTTTGAAATCAACTGCATTGGAACAACTCATCTTGCACACGGTCCGGGACGCGGCAACCGCAATTTTGTTGACCCGGAAATAATTAAAAAAATTGAAATTGAATCGTCGTTGGGAAACAAGCCTTTTGAAGAAAAATCAGGCAATTTTGAATGGGAAATGATGATTAGAATCCCTGTTGAATGTTTTGCTTTCGACAAAATAAAAATGCTCAACGGATTAAAGGCAACTGCCAATTTTTACAAATGTGGTGATGAAACTTCGGAACCCCACTTCGTAACCTGGAATCCAATTGGAACCGAAAATCCGGATTATCACTGTCCTCAGTATTTTGGGAAAGTGCAGTTTGAATAAGAGAAACTATTGATTATATTAATTCTACCTAACAATTTTATTCAATTCTTATTCCCAATACAATCTGTTATTAAGAATATAATCAAATACCTCTTCATACAAACCCAATTGAATATCAAGGATTTCATCATGCGTTGCACCATCTTCAATTGTTCCGTGCGGACCTTCAAAAGTAAATGACATAGTACCGGAGGCATAGTGCAATGCACTAACCAAATTGAATGATTCTTTTGGAGGTGGTATTGTATCTTTATCAGAAACACTCAATGCCCAACCGTCCTCCATGTGCTGCAATTTCAAATTTATATAGCTTTGGTTTAGCCGGGTAGCTAATTCAGCTATTCTTTTTTGCATGAAAACCGGAGCAAGACTATTCTGAATTATAAATGGGTTGCATTCGCACGAATGCAACGAAACTGTAATATCGGGTACTTCTTCAAGTGCGATTTTCATTATGGCTTTTGTTTCGTTTGCCATGGGAGAGAAAAATTCATCGTGCATAATATTAACGCCGTTATCGTTAAAATAAGCACCCAATATTTTAACATCTCCTTTCATCGGATGCACTGATTTAGCATCAGGCCATCCCCAAAGTGTGCCATCCTTTTTCGTTCCCTGGCCGTATTTTGTCATAGTTTTGGTGGGTATCCCGACAAAACTATCATAAGGACATCTTTTACGCCCGTCAGGATTTGCTGACGGAATAATAATAACCCTGCACTGGCTAAAATATTCGCTTAATAACGGCCACTCCCTGCCGCGATAATCTTTGCCTGTTTCAGCAATGTGAATGAGGTTAACCAACCCAGCAACACCCTCTACTTCCTGCCCGTGAACTGGTCCAATGAAATATACAACAGGCTTTGTATCCACACCTTTTTTTGCATAATAAGCAGTATTTCCTGCAGCAACTGCCGAGTTATAATTTGCTTGTGTATGAAAGTCTTCCTTTTCGCCATAAAAAACCCCATAAACAGGCAAGCCACCCGGCGAAATGGTCAATACTTCAACATTACCAGTTTTTACAATGGCTATTTCTTCCTCAACATCCGAAAGCTTTGACTTGTAAAAATCAGGGATATTGGTATTTTTCGCTGGGTCGTCCGGTTCCAGGGGCAACTGAGAATTTACGTCCAATGTAAACAAAGCCAGAATTGTTACGGCAAGAGATTTAATAAATACTTTATTCATCTTTATGCTTTTAATATTTTAAATAATAATCAACAATGTTTAAAACGCAACTTCAACTTTTCCTGCCGTTTTAGACAAATTTACAGTCCTTGTTTTGCCATCAACAGTAATATTATATTTTCCATAAAACGCAGGTGTCGCATATTCTCCTTTTGCATCGGTTTTACCACTTGTTTTTGTCCACCATTCATTATAAATCAGGTTTTGGTATGCAACTGCAGCAGGTGTTGGCGACCAATCGCGTTTGTATAAAGACGAAACAGGAATCCAGTTGGCGCCTTCCCAGAATCCCCACATAATTATTCCTTCCACTGCAGGGTGGGCAAAACAAATCCGGTAATAATCCACAAGTTCTTTTGCTTTCAATTCCTCTTCTTCCGGAGTCATTGTCAATTTTCGATCCTGGTAATATTTTGAGCGTTGTCCCGGAATATTAAACTCGGTAATGCGAATGGGCAAATTAAACTGTGACAACGAGTCGAGGGCATTTTTTAATTCTACACGGTCAAACGTCTCAGCATGAAGATGTCCCTGAACACCAATTCCGGCAATTGGCACTCCCTGTTTTATCAACAAGCGAATGTGTTCCATATATTCAGGCAACATTTTTCCGGTCAGAATATCATAATCGTTTACATAGAGTTTAATTTTCGGGTCTCCCTTTTGACACCATTCTGCCATTTTTCCGGTTATTTCCGGTCCCAATCGATCTTCGTAATAATTTCCATGAATCATTTCATTGTTCAAGTCATATTCTGTAAACCGACCTTTGTAACGGGCAGCCAATGTTTCAGCCCTATTTTTTAGGGTCAGTTGCAATTCGTTATCTGATAACTCTTTTACCCAGGGTTGCACAAACTTTGCAATGCCCCAAAAAATATTGTGACCACGGATTGGTGTATTATTTTCCTCTGTCCAGTTTAAAATTGAATCAATT